>JAKOSS010000382.1 GCA_029777145.1 Acidobacteriota bacterium
AGATGGCTGCGATCGACGCCCATCGATTCGGCCGCCTTTGAAACATTCCCATCGGCCTCGGCGAGTTTGTGCAGGATGAATTCGCGCTGGTAAGCGTCAGTTGCGTCCTTGAAGGAAGGAAACCGAAAACTCGACGCCGGAGGTTCGTCCGCGGCGTTGAATCGCGGCAGATCGTCGGGTTCGATTCCCGGCTTTTGCAGCATGATGACGACGCGCTCGATCGTGTTCTTCAATTCGCGGACGTTGCCGAGCCACGCGTAGTTCTGCAACGCTTCGATCGAACCGGCGCTGAACTCCTTCGGTTTCTTTCCGTACGCTTTCGAAAATTTGCGGTTGAAATGATCGACGAGCAGCGGAACGTCCTCGAGACGATCGCGAAGCGGCGGAATCTGAAAAGGAATGACGTTGAGCCGGTAAAAGAGATCGACGCGGAAATCGCCGTTCTCGATCAGCGACGAAAGCGGTTTATTCGTCGCCGAAATGACGCGGACATCGACCTTGACCGGCGTGTTCGAACCGACCGGTTCAAAGCGCTGTTCCTCCAGCACGCGCAGCATCTTCGCCTGAACGCGCGGCGACATGTCACCGATCTCGTCGAGAAAAAGCGTCGCGCCGTCGGCGATCTCAAACTTCCCTTTCTTTGCCGAAGTCGCTCCTGAAAAAGCTCCCTTGGCATGACCGAACAGTTCCGATTCGACCAGTTCTTCGGGGATCGCGGCCGAGTTTATTTCGACGAACGGAGCGCTTCTCCGGCGCGATTGCGCGTGGATCGCGCGCGCGACGAGTTCTTTTCCGGTTCCGGATTCACCCGAGATCAGGACGCGGCCGTCGCTCGGAGCGACGATCGATATCTGTTTGCGAAGGGCGCGCATCGCGACCGATTCGCCGATCATCGCGTATTCTTCCGACAACTGTTCGGCAAGCTGCGCATTGACGCGTTCGAGTTCGCGCTGTTTGATCGCGTTGCGGACGGTGAGTACTGTCTTTTCGAGGCTGAGCGGTTTTTCAATGAAGTCGAACGCGCCGAGTTTCGTGGCGTTCACCGCGGTTTCGATGTTTCCGTGGCCGGAGATCATGATGACCGCGGAATCGCTGCCGTTCTCGCGAAGACGTTTGAGCGTTTCGAGCCCGTCGATTCCCGGACCGAGCCAGATATCGAGCAGAATGCACGAAAAATGCTCCGCTTCGACTTTCGCCAGACACTCCTCGCCCGACGCGACGGATTCAACCTCGAATCCTTCATCTTCCAGAACGCCTGAGAGCGTCTCGCGGATACCGCGTTCGTCGTCAACAATGAGAACTGAGTTCATCTCCAGTCGATAGTACGGAGTCGGGAGTCGAAAGTCGAGCCATCGCCATTTGGGATTTGGGATTTGGGATTTGGGATTTGTGATTTCGGATTTGGGATACATTGGATTTCAAATCGCAAATCCCAAATCCCACATCCCAGATGGCTAGACTGGTATCTCGATCACGAATCGCGCGCCGCCGGTCGGCGGGTTCGACGCATGTATCTTTCCGCGGTGCTCGGCAATGATGCGCTGCACGATCGCGAGTCCGAGCCCCGTTCCGCGTCCTTTCGTCGAAAAATACGGCTGAAACAGCTTCTGAAAATCAGAAGGCGGAATGCCGTTGCCGTTGTCCGAAACCTCCGCGACGATAAGGTCGCGGGCCGTATCGTGGTAGGTCTTTACCGTCACACGCTTGTCTGATTTCGCCGCGTCGAATGCCTCGACCGCGTTCTCGATGAGGTTCACGAAGACCCTGCGCAATTGCTCCTGATCGATCATCGCCTCGGGAAGATCGCTCGCGAGATTCGTTTCGATCTCGACGCCGCGATCCTCGAACATCGCCGACGCGTGGGAGGCGATCTCGCTGATGTCGCCGGGCGCGAGTTTGACGTTCGGAAGCCGGGCAAACCTCGAGAACTCGTCGACGAGCGATTTCAGACTGCTGACCTCGCGCAGGATCGTCTCGGTGCCGTCGTTCACGATCTTCGCCGTTTGATCCTTGCCGTTGCCGGAATCGGAGAGCGAAAAACGCTTCGCGATGCGTTCAGCCGAGAGCTGGATCGGCGTCAGCGGATTCTTGATCTCGTGTGCCATGCGCCGCGCGACCTCAGCCCAGGCAGACGCGCGTTGCGCGGTTATCAGCTCCGTCAGGTCCTCGATCACGACAACGACGCCGACGGCCTCACCGAAGACTCGCGGCAAGGACGATGCGGTCAGCGCGACCGGCAAGCTTGTCGAATTGTCGGTGCCGCCGTCAGCGTTCTCGCGCTGAAGGACGGCCTGTTCCGACGCATGTCCGATCCGCCGCGCGCGTCCGACGAGCCGTTCGATCGCGATCCGATTCTCTTCGCTGAAGATCCGCGCCATCTCGATCCCCGCAAAATCCGCATCCTCGAGACGCAGGATCTGGATCGCCGCGGGATTGATCGTCGTCACGCGATTCTCGTGATCGAATGAAACGACG
>JAKOSS010000383.1 GCA_029777145.1 Acidobacteriota bacterium
CCTTTCCGCGCACGCGGAAGCAGTTCCTCGAGAATCAGCCGCGTCGTCCGGAACGATTCGCCGTTGAGCCACACAATATGAGACTTCAAACCGTAGCGCGCAGTACTTGAAAAGTTGTTCCGTGCCTCGTCGAACGACATCAACTTCGTCACATCGCCGAACTCTTCCGGAAGCGCGATCATCAATCCGAGGAAGAACGCCGCGTTCGCCATTTCATCGGCGATTGACGGTCCGGACGGCAGGAATCGAACCTCGACGCGCATGCTCGGGCGGCCGTTCATCACGCCGTAGCAGGCTCGGTTCCAGCGCCATATCGTGCCGTTGTGCATCCGCCACGCATCGAGACCCGGAATGCGGCCTTCCTTGAGCGCATCGAGAGAGTCTTCCTCGAGTTGTCTGGTCAAAAGGATGCGGAAGCGCGCGACGTCTTCGTGAAAGACGTCGAGGATCGAGTCCTCAACCCAGGTTCGGCCGAATGTCACACGCTGCGGATGGCTGCGCTCCTGATGAACCGGCGACCGCGAATCGACGGCGTGCTGGAAAAGCGCCAGCCGCGTTTCGTGCCACAGCCGGTGCCCCATGATGACCGGCGAATTCACCGCCGCCGCGAGTATCGGAGCGCTGATCGCCTGCGCCCAGTTGTAGTACTCGGAGAAGCGGCTGATCGGAACCTGAAGATGGACCTGAAAACTGGTATTGCAGAACTCGACGAACGTGTCTTTCAGATGCAGACGAAGTTCGTCGAGCCCCTTGATGTGAACCAACCTTTCGGCTCCGTGCATCGCCGTCAGGATCCGGTTCAGCTCGAAATAGCGCGGACTCGGCGTCAGATTGCGCTCGACGAGGTCGGTCGGCTGAATCGTCGGCAGGATCCCGGTCAACACGACATCGGCGCCGAACTTCTTCGCCGACGTGCGGACGATTCCGACCATTTCGGCGATCTCGTCCTCAAGCCGCCGGAGACTGTCGCCCGTAAAATCGAGCGGCGTCAGGTTGGCTTCCAAGTTGAAACGCCCGATCTCTGTTGTCAGTCGCCGGTCGTTCGCGTCGTTCAGAATCTCGAGCGCGACCGGCGCGGGATGCATTGACGAATCGACCAGGAACATTTCCTGTTCGGCGCCGATCCGCAGTGCTTCGTCCTCGAAGTAACCGCCGCGGATCATCATTTCAAGCGCCTGCAGATCATCGAGCACGGCCCTTGTGAATTGCCTCAGTTGAGCTTCGTCGCTTTCGGTTGTGACGACTTTTTCGCCCATTGTTGATACCTCGCGAAGTTGGGATGTCCCGCGACCAGTTTGGGGGTGGTGCCGCGACAAGTATCTTCGTTCAAATGCTGGAAGTACGAATGTAACAACATTTTAACCCAAATCGGCCTGTTCCAGAATATTTTTTTGTTTATGACCGCAATCATTTTTCGTGAGTCCGGTCCGCCCTAGACTCAAGTCGTAAAGCGTTACCAGAAATCTTTGAGGAACAAATATATGAAACGACTTTGGCTTATTTTTGGATTGATATTCACGCTTTCGTTCGCCGTCCTTTTATGGGTCGGGACCGAGATCTTTCGCGAGGCGCCGCCGATCCCGGCGACGGTCGTTACGGCGGACGGAAAGACCGTCATCGGCGAGGGCGATATTTCAAACGGACAGAACGTGTGGCAGGCGATGGGCGGAATGCAGGTCGGATCGATCTGGGGACACGGCAGTTACGTCGCGCCCGACTGGACCGCCGACTATCTGCACCGCGAAGCGGAGTTCGTCCTCAAACAGTTGTCGAACAAGGAGTTCGGCAAGGATTACGCGGCGCTCGACAGCGAGCAGCAGGCGGCGATGCGCCAACGACTGACGGACATCATGCGGCGCAACACGTACGAACCGGCGTCGGACAGGATCGTTCTCGATCCGCTCCGCGCACAGGCTTTCGAGGAGAATCTGAAGTATTACACCGGGATCTTTTCGAACGGTTCGAAGGAATACGCGATCCAAAAAGGCGCGCAGACCGATCCGGTCCGACTGCGCCAAATGACCTCGTTCTTTTTCTGGACGGCGTGGGCGTCGGCAGCGAACCGGCCGAATCAGACGATCTCGTACACCAGCAATTTCCCGAGCGAACCGCTGATCGGGAATATTCCGACGAGTTCGACGATCGTCTGGACCGGCGTCAGCGTCATCGCGCTTATCGCCGGGATCGGTGGCATGATCTGGTACTTTGTCGGAACCCGGAAAGAGGATACGTTCGAGGGCGCTCCCGACACCGATCCGCTGATCGGCGGGTCGTTGACGCCTTCACAAAAAGCGACTGTCAAATATTTCCTGATCGTCACGCTGCTGTTTTTGCTGCAGATCGTGATGGGCGTCATCACCGCGCATTACGGCGTCGAGGGGCACGGCTTTTACGGGATTCCGCTTGCCGACTGGCTGCCGTATGTGGTGACGCGGACGTGGCACGTCCAGCTCGGGATCTTCTGGATCGCGACCGCGTGGCTCGCGGCGGGACTCTTCATCGGGCCGATCATCTGCGGTTACGAGCCGAAATATCAAAAGCTTGGCGTTGACGCCTTGTTCGGCGCGCTGCTCCTGGTGGTTCTCGGCTCAATGGCCGGGCAATGGATGTCCGTGATGCACAAACTTTCGGGCGACGCCTGGTTCTGGTTCGGCCACCAAGGTTACGAATACGTCGATCTCGGCCGTGTCTGGCAGGCCGCGCTCTTTGTCGGATTGCTGCTCTGGCTGTTCCTGATCCTGCGGACGGCGTTTCCGGCGTTCAAACAGAACGACAGCCGCAAGTCGTTGATACTGCTGTACATGATCTCGACCGCCGGCATCGCGCTCTTTTACGCGCCGGGACTCTTCTGGGGCATGAAGACCCACATCTCGGTCGTCGAATACTGGCGATGGTGGGTTGTCCATCTTTGGGTTGAGGGATTTTTCGAGGTCTTCGCGACGGTTGTCATCGCATTCCTGTTCGCGCGGCTCGGCGTGATCAATCCCGAATCGGCGGCGCGTGCGTCGCTCCTGACCGGCGCGATCTATCTCAGCGGCGGCATCATCGGAACGCTCCATCATCTGTATTTCGCCGGTACTCCGACGGCCGCTCTGGCGTTCGGCGCGGTCTTCTCGGCGCTTGAGATCGTCCCGCTGACGCTCGTCGGGTTCGAGGCCTGGGAGAACATCCACCGGTCGCGGGCGAGAAACTGGCTGCGCCAATACAAATGGGTGATCTGGTTCTTCATCGCGGTCGCGTTCTGGAATTTGGTCGGAGCAGGCATCTTCGGGTTCATGATCAACCCGCCGATCGCGCTCTATTACATGCAGGGCCTGAACACGACCGCGGTCCACGGGCACGGCGCGCTCTACGGCGTGTACGGCACGCTCGGACTGGCGCTGACGCTGTTTTGCCTGCGGGCGATGGATCC
>JAKOSS010000384.1 GCA_029777145.1 Acidobacteriota bacterium
CACCGACCACCGACCACTGACTCCTGACCCTCGACCCTCGACTCCTGACTCCCGACCACTGACCACCGACCACCGACCACCAACTACCGATCAAGATACTGCCTCAGCATCGGCTTCAGGATGCGGTAATCGAGCGGTTTGTCCAATAGCTCGTCGCATCCGGCGGCCTTGGCGGCGCCTTCGTAGTCGCTGCCGAACGCGGTTACGGCGATGATCGGAACGCGGTCGTCGCTCACCTCGCGGATCGCCCGCGTCGCCGTCAATCCGTCGACGACAGGCAATGAAATGTCCATCAAGATCAGATCAGGGTGATATTGCTTGACCTTGTCGACGGCCTCGATTCCGTCCGTTGCCTCGATGACGGCATAACCGCAGCTCTCGAGCAAGTACCTCAGCACCTCACGACTGTCGTCGTAATCTTCCACGATCAGGATCTTTGAACACATACAACTGGACTGAATCAATACAGATTTCTCCTCGCAGAATGATCTCTCGCAAACACGATGCCAAACTCGTTACACTTGGATGCGCCTTCCCAATTCCTGTATCATCCAGACTATGACAACCCTTTATCCTGAGATCGAACCGTTTGATTCGGGAATGCTTGAAGTTTCCGATCTTCACAACATCTATTACGAACGCTGCGGCAATCCCGACGGCATTCCGGTCATCTTTCTGCACGGCGGTCCGGGCGGCGGGTTGCTGCCGATGTACCGGCAATACTTCGATCCCGAGGCATATCATATTTGCCTTTTTGATCAGCGCGGTTCAGGCAGTTCGACTCCGCACGCCGAACTTCGTGAGAACACGACGTGGGACCTGATCAACGACATCGAGAAACTGCGCGAAAAATTCGGGATCGACAAATGGTTCGTATTTGGCGGATCGTGGGGCAGCACCTTGAGTCTCGCGTACGCGATCTCGCATCCGGACCGTTGTCTCGGACTGGTCCTCCGCGGAATCTTCCTGACGCGACGCAAGGAACTCGACTGGTTCTATCAATACGGCGCGTCGGAGATCTTTCCGGACTTCTGGGAGCGATATCGCGACGAGATCCCCGAAGAGGAGCGCGGCGATTTCATGACCGCCTACCACAAGCGCCTGACGAGCGACGACGAAAGCGTTCGATTGTCAGCGGCCCGGGCGTGGTCGGTCTGGGAAGGATCGACGTCGAAACTCTATCCCGACTCGGATCTGATGCAGCACTGGGAAGGCGCGCACGAAGCGCTTTCGCTGGCGCGCATCGAATGCCACTATTTCATGAACGGATCCTTCTTTCCCTCGGACAACTATCTCCTCGAGAACATCCACAAGATCAGGCACATTCCGGCGGTCATCGTCCAGGGCCGTTATGACGTTGTGTGTCCGATCACGAGTGCGTGGGATCTGCACAATGCCTATCCGGAAGCGGAGTTCAACGTCATTCCGGACGCGGGTCATTCGGTGAGCGAAAAGGGGATCACGTCGGCGCTGGTCGACGCGATGGACCGTTTCCGCGATTCGTTCTCGTTGTAGGCGGGCTGCGTGGAAAGATTCGTTGAATCGGAGTATGATTAGCGAATCATAAAACGGCCGCAGAAAAAGCTGCGGCGTCTAAGGAATCGTAATTATGGCTGGACTTGGTACTACCGAAATTCTGTTGATCGTTTTGGCTCTCTTCCTGCTCTTCGGCGCGAGCCGTTTGCCGCAGTTGGCGAAGTCGCTCGGACAGTCGCGCAAGGCATTCAAAGAAGGAATGCGCGAAGCCGAAGAGGAATATGAATCCGACCGTCAGAAGAAGATCTCGTCGCCCGACAAACCGCAGGTTTCGGGACTGAGCGACGAAGATCTCCTGGCGGAACTGCAACGCCGCGCGCAGGCGAAAGAACAATAGGCGATCGGAGATCGCTCATTCCAGATTCCAAGGATTTCAAAATTCCAGTGATTACAGAGACTCCGGGCGGGCGTTTTGCTGGCTTGCAAGACTAAAATCTTGAAATTTTGGAATCCTTGGAATTTTGGAATCCTCTCAGGCTTTCCGTCCCGTCGCGAGGACCGCTTTTACTGAAAATCTGAACGTCAGGCTCCCGTCTTCGTCATCGATGAGTCGGGCGAGCCTTTCCCGCACCCGTTCGATCTCTTCCGGCTCCAGATCCGCGAACCAATTCGGCATCAGAAAATCCGCGATGAGCGGCGAATCGACAAACGCCGCGCCGTTCTCAAACTCGAAAACTTCATTCGACAGGTGAGTTTCGACGTCTTCGAGGCCCGCCCAGCCAAGCGATTCCTCGATCGACGAAATGGTCGGCAGCGCGGTGATCAGACGCTCCGCGAGCGAATTGATCTCTTCCGGGTGATCTTCGAGCATCACTTCCCACAGGAGCGAAAAGATCTCGCCGAAACTGCCCGAAGCGACCACGAAGGCGGCGACCGTGCCGCCGATCTCGACAAATCTCGCCGAATCGTCAAGGACCGCCGCAAGTTCCGCCGGCGCGACAAAACTCGCGTCTGCGATCACCGAATCGAAGCTCTCATCCTCGAGTTCTTCAATATACGAAAAGTCAACTTTCGATTTTGTCGCAGTCGCTTTCTCGCGGGCGATCGCCATCAAATGTTCGTCCTCGCAGACGGCGCTGATGCGGGCGTCCGAGCCGGCCTTCGAGCCGATCTCGAGCGCGTGATTGCCGGTTCCGGCGTTGATGTAAAGCAGGCTCCGGTCGTCCGCGTAGCCGAAATGTTTGTCCGAAAGTTCGGTGAAGCGCCGGGTCCATTCGGAATCGACGTAAAGGTCGCGTAGAAACGCCAGTTCTTTGGCTGATTTGGGCATATATCCATTAAACTCCATTCGGCAGCGACGGCGCAAAGCCGAGATTTTTTGACAAACGCCCGTTGTGCTATTTTTATTGACACAAGATGACAAGACACATTAGGGAACTGTTCGATCTGACAGGCCGGACGGCAATCGTTACCGGCGGAAGCCGCGGCATCGGGAAGGAAATGGCCGAAGCGCTCGGCGAGGTCGGCGCGAATCTCGTGCTTTGCGCACGGCGTGTGGAATGGCTCAACGAAACCGTCGCCGAGTTCCGGGAGAAAGGATTTCGGGTCGCCGGTGTCGTCGCGGACGTTTCGAACGAGGAGGACGTCGAACGCGTCGTCCAGGCTACGGTTGAAGCGTTCGGATCGGTCGACGTTCTGATCAACAACGCCGGGATTTCGTGGGGATCGATGCCCGAAGAGATGACGCTCGGTCAGTGGCAAAAGGTCATCGACGTCAACCTGACAGGCTGCTTTCTGATGGCGCGCGCGGTCGGCCGCAGAATGCTCGAGCAGGGAAACGGTTCGATCATAAACATTGCATCGATCGCCGGTCTGACGTCGTCCGCAAACGGTCCTTATTACGCCGGATACGTCGCCAGCAAGGCCGGACTGATCGGTCTCACGCGTGAGCTCGCGGCGAGCTGGGGACGCAAGGGAATCCGCGTCAACGCGATCGCGCCGGGCTTTTTCCATTCGCGGCTCGCCGACAAGGTCATCGACATATACGAACGGGTAATTCAGGAAACGAACGTCATTCCGCGTGTCGGAAACGAGGGCGAGCTCAAAGGCATCGCCGTCTTTCTCGCCTCGGACGCGTCGAGTTACGTGACAGGCCAAACGATCGCGGTCGACGGCGGAATGACAGTGTAGGCATTTCGGAATTGGGAATTGGGATTGCGGATTTTTATTCGAATCGTGGCGTCAACCAGGACTGAAATCCCCAATCCCAAATCGCACATCCCAAATGACATGGGGGTAAACTTGAACGCCAATCCAACGACGCTGAATCTTTCGGCGATCATCGAACATCACGCGCGGCTCTCGCCGGACAAAGAGGCTTTCGTCTGGAACGACGTCCGGCTGACATACGGGCAACTGAACGCGACGGCCAACCGCGTCGCGAATGCGCTTGTTTCACTCGGCATCGGTTACGGCGACAAGGTCGCGCTCGTGTGTCCGAACCTTCCGTATTTCCCGATCGTCTATTATGGGATCATGAAGGCCGGCGCGGCGGTCGTCCCGCTGAACGTTCTTTTCCGGCCGCGCGAGATCGCGTATCATCTGACCGATTCAGAGGCCAAAGCGGTCTTTGTTTTCGAAGGCACACCCGAACTGAAGATGGCCGAATCGGTAAAGGAAGGATTTGACCAGGTCGATTCGTGCGAGCATCTGATCGTGATGACGGCCGACAAGACGGGGCCGAGCCCGATCGAGGGACATCCGACGCTGACGCAGCTCATTTACGACAAATCCGACACCTTCGAAACTTACCCGACGCACGGCGATGACACCTGCGCGATCCTTTACACCTCGGGCACCACGGGTCAGCCGAAAGGCGCGGAACTGACGCATTCGAATATTTACTTTAACGCGATCGCCTGTTTCAATCTGCACGTTCCGGGGCTCAATTACAGCGACGGCGTTCAAAAGACGTGTCTCATCACGCTTCCGCTCTTTCACACGACCGGACAAACGGCGCAGATGAACGCGCAGATGTTCGCCGGCCATCGGGTTGTCCTATTGCCGCGTTTCGAGCCGCACACTGCGCTCGAAGCATTCAGGAAAGAAAAAGTGAATTTCTGGACCGGTGTTCCGACGATGTACTGGGGAATTCTGAAGTACGTCGATGAGAACGGAATCGATCCGACGCCGTACGCGGAATCGCTCGCGATCCTAAGTTCCGGCGGCGCGCCGATGCCGGTCGAACTGATGCGCGCCTTCGAAAATTCGTTCGACGTCCGGATCCTCGAAGGTTACGGACTTTCGGAAACTTCGCCGGTCGCGACCTTCAATCATCCGAGCGTACCGTCGAAACCGGGAACCGTCGGGCAACCGCTGTTCGGAGTCGAAGTTCGCTGCGTCGACGAAAACGACGTCGAGGTCGCACGCGGCGAACGCGGCGAGATCGTGATCCGCGGCCATTGCGTCATGAAGGGCTATTACAAACGGCCGAAGGAGACCGCCGAAGCGTTCCGCAACGGCTGGTTCCACACGGGCGACATCGGCACGATGGACGACGAAGGGTTTCTGACGATCGTCGACCGCAAGAAGGAAATGATCCTCCGCGGCGGCTACAACATTTACCCGCGCGAGCTCGAGGAGGTCATCATGTCGCACGAAGCCGTGTCGATGGTCGCCGTGATCGGCATTCCGTGCGACCGGATGGGTGAGGAAGTGAAGGCCTACATCGTGAAAAAGCAAGGATTTTCGCTCTCGGAACTGGAGTTTCTCGAGTGGTGCAAGACGCAGTTCGCGGCATACAAATACCCGCGGCACGTTGAATTTCGAGAAAGCCTCCCGATCGGCGGAACGGGAAAGATCCTGAAGCGGGCGCTGAAGGAAGAGATTGGTCAATAGTTATTTGTGTCGTCTTGGTAATTAACCGTTTACAATCAACAACTTGCACATAAAAGTCTTATTTTTTGGGGCGACGGCCGATGCCGCCGAAACGCGTGAGATCGGGATCGAATTGAATGATCCGACGACGGCTGCGGCCGCGGTCGAATCGATCGTCGCGCGGTTTCCCGAACTTGCGAAACACAAATTGCTGTTCGCGGTGAACGAAGATTACGTTCCGCCGCAAAC
>JAKOSS010000385.1 GCA_029777145.1 Acidobacteriota bacterium
CGAGCACGACGTCGCCGAGTTTCCCGTTCTTGTCGGGAACGCGCAGCGAGACGACCGTTCCGCCGTAGGTGATGATCCGCGCTTCGGATCCGGCAGAGTTCCGCAGGGTGTAGATCTCGACCGCTGCGCCGTCGCTCGTCGTACCGTACGGAGCCTTCGTCACACTTGGTTTCGCCGCCGTTTCAGCCGTCAATCCGCCGATGATCATCCCAAATACCATCAATACTTTAAGTCCTGTTCGAGTCATCTTCACCCCTTCCTGAACGTGTTTGGAAATCGTCCCCGAGAAACGACGAACGACCGTTCGCCGATTTCGCATGTTCGGCGGCGATTTCTTCAGCACACGGCACTCGGTTTCAAACCGCCCGGATTTCGATCGTCCTTGAACCGTGGCGCGGATGTTTCGCCACGAGTTTGATCGGCCCTTTGCGCATCGCCGATCGCACCCAGACCGCTCCGCTGCCGCCGATCAAGACCGCCGGGTTTTCGCCGACGATCTCGCCATTCGTGATCGTGAACTGGATCGCGCCGAAGGCGAACGGCAACGTGTTTCCGTACTCGTCCGTTACCTTGAAAACGACGCGCGTCATGTCGATCCCGTCGGCATTGAGTTCCGTATCGTCGGCTTTGACGACGAAATCTCGCTCGACGCCTTTGGCCGACATCTTCCGGGTCTTTACCAGTTTCCCGCCGATGTAGCCTTCGATCGTCAGGTCGTCCCAACCTTTGCCGATCCCGGCGTGAAGGTCGATCCTGAACGGCGCGTACTTCAGGCTCGGATACGTCTTTCGGTCGGGTTCGACCTCGGCGATCATGCGGTCGCCGATATAGAACTTCAGTTTTTCGCAGTTCGAACATACCAAGGCGTCCGTGAACGTTTCGTTCTCATCGCCGCGCGCCCAGTCGAATCCCGGTTCGATGACGATCTCCTCGGACGGATCGCACTGCGATCTGTAAAATCCGGCGGCCGGCTTCGGAATGCGGAAGATGTCCGACACGCCGTGATAGCAGATCCGGTCGCCGGAACCGAAATAATCGTGCGTGTTGTAATCGAAGGCGCACCAGGCGAGACCGCCGGCATAACCCTTGTCCGAGGCGACGCCGTCGTGAAACCTTGCGTGCCGGTGCGTGTGTTCGCGGACGCGCTCGACGTTGTCGAAACGCTTGGTCGGATACATATGGCCGTTCGTTTCGGTGATCAGATAGCGCGGATGCCGCGGCGGTCGGAGCGGAAAGCGGAACTCGTTCATCGTGAACACGTCCTCGAGAAATTCCGAATCGTAGCGGTAGCGGACACCGCCGGTCTGACGCGTCGGGTCAAGCAATCGTGCGGCGAGGTTGGTGCGTGAGTAGAAATCGTGATCGTCCCGCGATTCGTTGATCCGGACTCCCCAAAGCACGATCGACGGCCGGTTCCGATCGCGCGTGATCATCGATTCGAGATCGCGCACCGCAAGATCCTGCCACGCCTTGTCGCCGATATGCTGCCAGCCCGGGATCTCTTCGAGAACGAGCAGGCCGAGTTCGTCGCAGGCGTCGAGAAAATGCGGCGATTGCATGTAATGCGACGTCCGGACGATGTTGCACTTAAGTTCCTTTTTCAGGATCCAGGCGTCGCGCCGCTGGACTCGCGCGGGCATCGCGCCGCCGACCCACGGAAACGTCTGATGCCGGTTCAACCCGCGCAATTTCAATACTTTACCGTTTAGAAAGAAGCCGTCGGGCGTGAACTTCGCGTCGCGAAAACCGATGCGCGTCGAGTAGGAATCGACGGCTCTGCCGTCGATCTCGAGCGTCACTTTGAGATCATACAGTTTCGGGTGATCGACGTCCCAGAGCTCGATTTCCTCGAGTCCGTCGATCGTGATCTCGCTTCGTTCTTCGGTCTTTCCATCGGAACCTGCCGCATAGAGCGTCGTCTGACTCGCGACGGTTTTCCAGCCGTCCGATAGTTCGATCACCAGCCCATGGCCTTTCGGTCGTTCCGAAAGCGAGACCCGCACATGCAAGGTCCGATCGGGGCGGAGAACGTTCGATGTCCTCGCAAAGACGTTCTCGATGAACACGCCGTCCACGATCCGAAGACGCACGTCGCGATAGATGCCGCCGAAGGTCAGGTAATCGACCATGTCTCCGAAGGGCGGAATGTCCTTGCGCTCTGTCGAATCGACCTCGACCGCGAGGACGTTGTCGCCGGCCGTCTTGACCAGTTTCGTGATCTCGAACGAGAAATCGTTGTAGCCGCCGTTGTTTTCGCCGACAAACTCTCCGTTCAGATAGACCTTCGCGGCCGTCATGACGCCGTCGAAATCAACGAATATCCGCTTCGACGCATCGATCGCCGGGAGACGGAAGTGCTTCCGGTAAACCGAGACGAACATGTAATCGTGCTCGTCGAAACCGTTGAGCGGAACGAGTTTATTGGTATGCGGGAGATTGACGGTCTTGAAAGCGCGGTCGTTGAAAACGGCTGCAGAACTGCCCGGCGCCGCGTTCTCGCTGTACAGCCAACCGTGGTTGAGATCGACGATCTGCCGACCCGCTGCCGATGGTGAAGCGATTAACTCAGTCGCCAAAGCATTTTTTGTCGATGAGAGCGCGGCCAACCCGGCCGCACCCGCGATCAGAAAGCCACGACGATCGATTCCGTTGCCTGCCATTGGATCTCCTTTAGTTCTTGTTGACGAATCCGTGGACCTTCAGCCATGCGGCCAGATGCGCCGTCCAGGTCGAAAGTATCGGATCTGTTTTCGCGAGCCCGAATCCGTGCGGTCCCTTTTCGTAAAGATGCAGTTCGAAAGGGATCTTCTTTTCCGCGAGCGCCGCCGCATATTTCAAGCTGTGCTCGTACGGAACCTTTTGATCTTCGGTCGAATGCACGATGAACGCCGGCGGCGAATCGGGCCTGACCTGCAGTTCGTTCGAGTAGAAAGCGATCATTTCCGGCGTCGGATCGGTCCCGAGCAGATTCAATCGCGAACCGCCGTGCGTGTTGACGCCCATCGTGATCACCGGATACACGAGGATCTGCAGATCAGGTCGCGAACTCTCGCGCTCGATCGGATCTTTCGAGTCGGTCTGACCGCCGTCAAAATGCGTCGCGATCGTCGACGCCAGATGCCCGCCCGCCGAAAATCCCATGATCGCAAGCCGTTTCGGATCGACGCTCCATTCTTTCGCTCGGTAACGGATCAGCCGCATCGCGCGCGACGCATCGAGCATCGGATTCGGCTGGCCGCACCGCGGGCCGACCCTGTATTTCAAAACGAACGCGCTGACGCCGATCGAGTTCAGCCATTCCGCGATCGCCGATCCTTCCTTGACGTCGACAACTGTCGAATAACCGCCGCCGGGACAGATCAGCACCGCGGCTCCGGTCGCGATGTCCTTCGCCGCCGGATACGGAGTGATGATCGGGATATCGACCGGTTCCTTTCCGAGCGCGTTCGGCGCATCGCCTTCCCAAAGCCGGATCGGCGTCTGGGCTGCGGCCGACGCCGCGACGATCAAGAGTACGAAAATGCCTGCAAAAAGTCTCATTTGGCGTTCCTCGTCTGCAGGACCTGGTCGGCGATCACCCCGAGCAGAATGACGACGCCCATCACCGCGAAATTGAGCGAACTCGGGATCCCGAGCAGATTGACGAGATTCTGAAGGACCTGGAGCAGCGCCGTGCCGATGAAGATCCCGATGATCGATCCCGTTCCGCCGCGAAGACTGCAGCCGCCGAGCACGGCCGCCGCGATCCCGTACAGTTCGTATGAATTTCCGTGCGACGACGGCGAGACGGAATTTGTGTAGAACGCGAGCACGATTCCCGATACGCCCGCGAGCAGGCCGCCGATGACGTATGCGGAAGCGATCATCACGCTGGTGTTGATCCCGGAAAACAGCGACGCGGTCTCGTTCCGCCCGACGGCGAACAGATATCGTCCCCAAACCGACCGGTGAAGCACGACCCACATGATCGCGCCGATGACGACCAGAAGTACGAACGGCGTCGGGACCCCGAAAAGGCTGCCGGTCGCGACGCTCTGGAGCGTCTCGAATCCCGCGGCGTTGCCGAATCCCTTGGTGTTGTCGTCGGTGATGTAGCGCGACAGTCCGCGATAAAAAAGAAGCCCGCACAAGGTGACGATGAACGGCTGGATCTTGACCTTCGTCACGAGCAGCCCGTGAACAAGTCCGAGAAATGTCGTCATCGCGAGTACGATGATGATCGCCAACGCCGCCGGGACCTTGTATTCGACGAGCAGGATCGAGAGCACGACTCCGAGCAGCGCGAAGACCGAACCGACCGACAGATCGATCCCGCCGGTGATGATCACGATTCCCGTCCCGATACTGAAGATCCCGAAGATCCCGATCAGCCGCGCGAGATTCTGAAGATTCGTCGCGCTCAGGAATTCCGGACTGAGAACGGCAAGAACGCCGCACACGACCGCCAGCAGGACGAAGATTCCAAGTTCCTTTTTCATAAGCGGTTAAGCTGATCCGACAGCGAGTTTCATGATCGATTCCTCGGATGCCGCGTCGCCGTCGAGTATCCCCGTGATGCTTCCTTCA
>JAKOSS010000386.1 GCA_029777145.1 Acidobacteriota bacterium
AGGGCGGGAACACGCGCCGGATGATCGACGATTTTTTCAACGCCTCGAACGTCAAACCCAACGTAATGATGGAGTTGTCGCGACAGACGGCGATCAACCGCATGGTCGAGAACCAGATGGGGGTTGGGATCGCCGGTGCAAAATCTGTTGCGCGCGACGTGCGTGAAGGCCGGCTCGTGTCGTGGTACATCGAGGGCGCCGAGATCAAATGGGAACTCGGGCTCGCGCGTCTGCGCGGCGGCTATTTTTCGCCGATCGCGAAGGAGTTCGTGAGGCTCTGCAAAGACAGTTTCAAAGAACGCGAGAAGGAACTCAAAGCGGCCGGAAAAAAGTGAGTGTCAGAACCGGGAGCGGTAGCGACCGGCAAACAAGCAATTTGAGATTGGAAAAGGCAACGCCCGAAATCCGATCGGATCGATCCAACAATGTTCAATATGAAGTCGAGTAGGTGCCGGGCGAATGTCTCGTTCCGGCTTGATCTGTGTGTTAACCATATGTTGCGCCTTTGCCGGTCGCTACCGCTCCCGGTTCTGACTCGGATCACCCGGTCGCTGCCGCTCCCGGTTCTGACCGCGCACCTCGATGCTTACCGCCTGCCATCAGCGGTGATAGCTTTTTTACTTTTTACTTTTCCCTTTTTACTTTCAGAGGCGTCAGCCCAGGGACTGCCGGTCGCCGCGCCCCAGACGGTCGGGATGAACGCCTTGAAGCTCGCGACGATCGACGGCGTCATCGCGAAGGACATCGCAGACAAGAAGATGCCGGGCGCGGTCGTCATCATCGGCCACAAGGGCAAGATCGTTTTCCGCAAGGCGTACGGGAATCGTTCGTTGGTTCCCGCGGTCGAGCCGATGACGGTCGACACGATCTTCGACGTCGCGAGTTTGACGAAGGTCGTCGCGACGACGACGTCGATGATGAAACTTGTCGAAGAAGGGAAGCTCCGGTTGAATGACACCGTTGGCAAGTTCTTCCCCGAGATCCAGGACGAGAACGCCAAGCGGATCACGATCCTGCAGCTTTTAACCCATGTTTCCGGATACGCTCCCGACTTTGACCTCAGACAAAAATGGCAAGGTTCGAATGGAATGCTGGAGGCGCTCAAAAAGGAAAAACTCCGGACCGCGCCGGGAACGAAGTTCGTCTATTCCGACATCGGCTTTATCGTTCTCGGCGAGATCATCCAGAAGATCGCTTCTGTCCCCGAAGATCAGTTCACGAGGTCGGAGATCTTCGACGTTTTGAAGATGGCCGACAGCGGCTTTTTCAGATTTGATCCGAGCCGTTCTGATGCCGCACCCGTTAATTGCAGCCCGAAGACGGGAACCCCGGTATCGCAATCCCCGGTTTGCCGCGTCGCGCCCACCGAGAACATCCGCGGCCAAAACAGCTATCTTGGTGCGACGTTTGAAGGCGACGACAAGACGGGTAATCGGATTCTCCGCGGTCAGGTCCACGACCCGACGTCGTTCCGGATGAACGGCGTCGCGGGACACGCCGGATTGTTTTCGACCGCCGACGACCTCGCGCGTTTCTGCCAGATGCTGCTCAACGGCGGCGTGCTTGACGGCAAGCGAATTTTGTCAGCCCAGACGATCGAGAAGATGACCGCGCCGTATGTCGTTTCGGAATCGGGCGACGCACGCGGCCTCGGTTGGGACATGAACACGTCGTTCTCGTCGAACCGCGGCGAACTGTTCCCGCTCGGATCGTTCGGGCACACGGGATTCACCGGCACGAGCATCTGGATCGACCGCGTCTCGCAAACCTTCGTCGTATTTATGTCGAACCGCGTCCATCCGGACGGCAAAGGCGACGTCACGCCGACCCGCGCGCGCGTGGCGACGATCGCGGCCTCGGCGATCGAAGACACGCCCATCGAACAGTTCCGTCTCGCCGAAAGCATCTACCAGTCACAGGTCGCGCCGCAGATCGAACGCTTCAAGCAGCAGGCCGGTCGGACTCTCCAATCGCAAATCCCAAATCCCAAATCCCAAATGGTCCTCAACGGCATCGACGTCCTCGAGCGCGACGGATTCAAACAACTTGAAGGACTTCGGATCGGACTTGTGACGAACCAGACCGGACGCAATTTCGCCGGAAAGCCGACGATCGACGTCCTGTTCGCGGCGAAGAACGTGAAGCTCGTCGCGCTTTTTTCGCCCGAACACGGCATCCGCGGCGAACTCGATCAGGAGACGATCAACGACGCGAAGGACGAAAAAACCGGACTTCCGGTCTATTCGCTTTATGGAGAATCGCGGCGGCCGAAACCCGAACAACTTAAAGATCTTGATGCGATCGTTTACGACATTCAGGACATCGGCGCGCGGTTTTACACTTACACGGCGACGTTGAGGAACGTGTTGGAAGAGGCGGCGAAGGTCGGCAAACCGGTTTTCGTCCTCGACCGGCCGAACCCGATAAACGGAACGGACGTCGAGGGACCGCTCGCCGAGGAAGGCCAACTCTCGTTCATCGCGGCGCACACGATCCCTGTCCGCTACGGCCTGACGATCGGCGAACTCGGAATGATGATGAACGCCGAGCGCAAGATCGGGGCCGATGTTCGGGTCATCAAGATGGAGAACTGGTCGCGTTCGCAGTGGTTCGACGAAACCGGTCAGATCTGGATCAACCCGTCGCCGAATATGCGTTCGCTGACCGAAGCGACGCTTTATCCTGGGATCGGCCTTCTCGAAACGACAAATCTCTCGGTCGGCCGCGGCACCAACACGCCGTTCGAGGTCGTCGGCGCGCCGTGGATCGATCCGCAGAAACTCGCCACTTACCTGAACGGTCGCGATCTGCCGGGAATCCGGTTCATACCGATCAGATTCAAGCCAAAGGCGTCGGTTTTCAAGGACGAAGAATGCGGCGGCATCAACATCTTGATCGTCGACCGGAGTCGGTTCGATTCGGTGCGGATCGGCCTTGAAATCGCCGTCGCGCTGCGCAAACTCTACCCCTCGGATTGGCAGTCAGAGCGTTACGCGCGTTTGCTTGTAAATGATGCCGTGCTTGAACTTGTCAAGCGTGCGGATGACCCGGAAGCGATCGCGAAGTCGTGGCTTCCCGCACTCGACGATTTCCGCCGTCGTCGCGCACGGTATTTGCTTTACAAATAGTGTCAATCGGTTTATAACCGAAGCTAGTTTACGGCAAACTTCTGTAAGTACAGCAATACTTAGCAATTGCGGATGTTTTGGAAATTGTCGGAGATATTTCCATAACGAAAATTTGGAGATTTTTCCGAAAACCAAAATAATCTTGATAGCTTACCCGCTAGTTTTCGATAGAAATTCTTGAAGAGGAAAGGAAAAAATATGACAAGGCGAATTTTCTCGACTCTGATCGTTGCCGCGGCGATGGTCTTGAGTTTCAGCATCTCAAGCTTTGCGCAGGAGGTCACCGGTACGATCGTCGGAACGGTGCGTGACGCGAACGGCGCGGCCGTCGCGGGCGCGACCGTGACGATCGGCGATGCGCAGAAGAACAACATTTCGGTTCGCAGTTTGACGACGAACGCAAACGGCGAATTTTCTGCCCCCAACCTTCAGCCGGGCATGTATCAGATCTCGGTCGAAGCGCCCAATTTTAAGAAAACGGTCAAGACCGGTATCAAGCTCGACGTCGGTCAGCGCAATACCGTCGACGTCTCGCTCGAGGCCGGTCGGATCGACGAGGTCGTGACGGTCGAGGCCGACCCGGTTCAGGTCGATCTCGTGTCGGCGACCAGCGGTACCGTCATCAACGGCGACCAGGTTCGCGAGCTTTCGGTCAACAACCGTAACTTTACGCAGCTCGTGACACTCGCGCCGGGCGTCACCAACGACCTTTCCGATCAGGTTTACGTCGGAACCGTCAACCCTGACGGCCAGGCGAACACCGTGCAGATCGCCGTCAACGGCGCGCGCTCGAGCCAGAACACGTTCACCGTCGACGGCGCGGACGTTACCGACCGCGGTTCGAACCTGACGATCCAGGCTTATCCGAGCGTCGATTCGATCGGCGAATTCAGGGTTCTCCGCTCGCTTTATCCGGCTGAGTCAGGACGCAGCGGCGGCGGCCAGGTCAACGTCGTCACGCGTTCCGGCGGAAAGCGGTTCAGCGGCACCTTCTATGAGTTTGTCCGCAACGAGAAATTCAACGCCAACGATTACTTCACGAACCAGACTGCTTCGGCCGGCCGCGATACCGACGGAACGGCGCTGCGCCGTCCCTTCCGCTACAACAACTTCGGTTGGACGATCGGCGGTCCGCTTGTTTTCCTGCGCTACGGCGAACGCGATCCGAAAGACAGCATGTTCAGCAAATCGGATCGGACGTTCTTCTTCTTCTCGCAGGAATGGCGCAAGGACTTGCGTTACCCGACGCTCAACTCGACAGTGCCGAGCGCGCAGCTGAGACAGGGTGTGTTCCCGGTTGATATCTGTTTGCAGGCGTCGAACAACACGACCTGTACGTCAGTCCTGCCGGCGGGAAGCGCGATCACGATCAATCCGATCTCGCAGCAGTACATCAACTATATTTACAGCCAGCTTCCGTTGCCGACGAACGCCGCGACGTACGCGCTGTCGTTCCCGACATTCAACAAGGCGAACTTCCGTCAGGAAGTGATCAAGGTCGATCACAGCTTCAGCGATCAGGTCTCGATGTACTATCGTTTCCAGAACGACAAGATCCCGACGCTCGATGCGAACTCGCTGTTCTCGAGCGGTTCCGGTCTGCCGGGCGTTTCGACGACCGAGACCGACTCGCCCGGAAAGACGCATACCGGTCAGCTGACCTATGCGGCGAGCCCGAAACTTATCTTTGAGGGACGCTTTACCTTTGGTTACGGCGCGATCCTGAGCAAGAACGTCGGACTGCTGGCGCTCGACAATTCGCCGATCACGCCGCCGCTTCCGTACACGAACTCGCGTGACCGCGTCCCGACGATCAGCGGAAACGGATTCAGTGCTCTTCAGGGCTTCGGTCCGTACGACAACTTCTCATGGAAGTCGAACCTGACGGGAAGCGTCACTTGGATCATGGGCAGCCACACGATGAAATTCGGTGCTGTCTATTCGAAGTACAGAAAGAATGAAAATGCCCTCGCCGGAAACAACGAAGGCATCTTCAGCGGCTTCAACACGCCGGGCGCGACTGCCCGCGTCAACGCGCCGGGCGTCACCGGAACGACCAACAACAACCTGCAGCTTTGGGCGAACTTCCTGCTCGGAACCAACGTCTCGCTGACGCAGGCCAGTTTCGATTACACCGCCGACCTGCGGCAGAAGGCCTTCGAAGGGTTTGCCCAGGACGAATGGCGTGCCCGCCGCAATCTGACGATCTATTACGGTGTCCGCTACTCGTTCTTCGGCTCGCCGTGGGACAAGAACGGACGGCTGAGCAACTTTGCACCCGACCTTTGGAGCGCGGCAGCGGCCCCGCTCGTTACGGGTGCCGGCGCTCGCGTCGC
>JAKOSS010000387.1 GCA_029777145.1 Acidobacteriota bacterium
ACCCCGGGTTCGCCGACGTAGAGCGGATTGTTCTTCTTGCGCCGGCAAAGAACCTGGATCGTGCGCTCGATCTCGGGCTGGCGGCCGATGATCGGATCGATCTTGCCTTCCTTCGCGAGCGCGACAAGTTCTTCGGTGTATGCCTCGAGCGGCTTCATCCGCTTCGGCCGTCCGGCGCGCTCTTCGGCGAATTCCTCGTCCTCGGATTCGGATTCGCCGAATTCGATGCCCTCGCCGATCTTCGAAATGCCGTGCGAGATGTAGTTCAGGACGTCGAGCCGCGTGATTCCCTGTTGAAGAAGAAGATAAACAGCGTACGATTGCTCGGCCTGATAGATCGCGGCGAGGATGTTGGCGCCGTCGACGTTCTTCTGACCGCTTCCTTCGGCCTGCAAGATCGCATACTGGATGGTGTTCTGAAATGTCGACGTCAGTTCCGGCATCACCTGGACGTTCTCAGGGACTTTCTCAAGCACCTCGCCAAAATAATCCTCAAGCAGCGCCGCAATCTCCTCGAGCTTCGCGCCGCAGCTGTGAAGCACGTCGCGCGCAGTCCCGTCCTCGAGCAATGCGAACAGCAGGTGCTCGAGCGTGACGTATTCGTGCTTGCGCTTCACCGCTTCGTCAACTGCCAGTCCAAGTGTTTCTTCCAATTCTCTCGTCAACATAAACAATCGAGGGCCGCCTGAAGGCGGAACTCCAAACCAATATTACTCTTCTTCAACCGTGCACAAAAGCGGGTATTGCCGCGCCCGCGCCAGGTTCATCGCCTTGTCGGATTTCATCGTCGCGACCTCATACGGATAAATTCCGGCTATCCCGTATCCCTCATTGTGGACCTTCATCATGATCGCGAACGCCTCGGATTCCGGCCTGAGAAAGACGTGCATCAGCACGAAGACGACGAATTCCATCGTCGTGAAATCGTCATTGTGCAGGATCACCTTGAACAACTTCGGTTTGTCGACGCGCGTTTTCTTCTTGGTCAGGACTTCGCCTTCAAGATCGCTGTCCGGAATCTCCGCCATACAGAAAATTTAGCACACCGCCCGTTGAATCAGCTATGACTTTTGCGCCCCGTCCCGCTTCGGGTTTTCGTCGCGGATTGTGTAGAATTTTTCCATGAGAATTTGGGCGAGCATTTTTGTTTTTGCCGCGGTCGCTCTCGGCCTTTCCTGCCGTCCGGCAGCGAAACCGGTCACGATCGGCAATAAGCCGGTCTCGATCAACGAACGGCCGACCGCGGACGCGCCGGTGTTGCCGCCGTCAAAACCGCTTGAGGACATGACGTGGACGCTGTTCGACGGTAAGACCGGGCAAATGGGCGCGGAGCAGAAACTCAAGAGCCTTCACGGGAAGGTCGTGGTCCTTGATTTCTGGGCGACATATTGCGGTCCGTGCCTGCAGCTGATCCCGCATTTGAAAAAGATCGAGGAGAAATATCCGGATTCGGTCCAGGTCGTCGGACTTCATGTCGGCGGCGCGGACGACTTTCCGGCGATCCCGGCGTTTGTCGACAAACTGAAGATCGACTACCCGCTCGGCACGCCCGAAAGCGAGTTGTCGCGCTTCGTTTTCGCCGACCGCGACGACATTCCGCAAACGGCGATCTTCGGCAAGGACGGAAAGTTCGTGCGGAAGATAATCGGTTTCGATCCCGAGATCGAGAAGGAACTCGACAAGGTGATCGAGCGGGCAGTCAATCAATAGTCGATTATGAAGAAATATTTACCGCTGATACTTTTGATCGTCGCCATTGCGGCGGCTTGCGGTCAGAAGACCACGAGCAACGCAAACACCGCAAACTCCGACGCGCCGTTCACGCAGAAGACGCCGACGACCGAAAAAATGGCCGCCGACCAAGCTGCCGAGAACGCCCGCAATTACGCGAAGCTTTGGGAAGACATCATCAATAAGGGGCAAACGCAGCTGCTTGACACAAAGTTTGCCGAGAACGTCGTTCTGAAAACGCCTTCGGCCGAGATCAAGGGCCGCGAAGAGGTCAAGAAATACTGGCTGACGATTCTGAAAGCGTTTTCGAAGCCGGAATTCCGCGTCGACGAGGTCTTCGGAAAGGACGACCGCGTCGTGAAACGCTGGACGTTCACCGGCGAGAACACCGGCGACTTCGGAGCGATCAAGGCGACGAACCGCAAGATCACGTTCACCGGCATCACGATCGCGAAGATCGCTGACGGAACGGTCGTTGAAGAGATCGACTATGCGGACGATCTCGGCTTGATGCAGCAACTCGGAGCGATCCCCGGCGAAGAAAAAT
>JAKOSS010000388.1 GCA_029777145.1 Acidobacteriota bacterium
GCACCTCAAGCCCCGTCGCGACGGTCTCGATCTTGAAGCTTACCGGTTTGTCATTCTTTGAAAGACTCGTTGTCGAGAACGTGTCGTTCTCCGAAAGTCCCTTCGGCTTTTGCGCGCACGACGAAAAAGCAAGCAGCACAAGCAACGTGATCGCCGTCAAAATCCTCACTGTTCGTTGTCCTCCCGGAGCAGTATTTCTTGATCAGTGAAGCGTACGGTTCGGGTTCCGGGCGAGTTTCAGAATCACTTGACGTCGAGGACTTCGATGATGAAGATCAGCGTCGCATCGGGAGGGATGACGCCGCCGGCACCGGCCGATCCGTAACCGATCGAGGGCGGGATGATGAGCGTCGCGTGGTCGCCGACGCGAAGTTTCTGCAAGCCCTCGTCCCAGCCCTTGATGACCATTCCGAGCCCTACCGGGAACGAGAACGGTTCGTTGCGGACGAGCGAGCTGTCGAACAGCAGGCCGTTCGTGAGAAGTCCGGTGTAGTTGACCACGACTTCGTTTCCGGCCTTAACTTCGGCGCCGTCGCCGGCATTGGTGATGATGTACGTCAGGCCTGACTCGGTCGTCACGGCGTTTGATTCGTTTGAAGACATTTGAGAATTATGGGCGGATTTTTGGTTGCGGGCAAGAACCGTTCCGACCTTTCCGCCGACGTCTGCCGTCGCCCATTCGCCCTTTCGGCAATTCTCCCCTTCCAAAAAAGGCCGATCCCAAAAACCTTTGTTCATTTGTAATTCCGGTCACATTCGGGCTGGATTCGGAGGGATAAAATGTCAGATGAACCTTCGCAATTAATTCAATTGCCCTGGCGCATTAATCCAGATAGGAGGATTCATTTGATGTTTGCAAAAATGGACAAAAAGGCGGATCTTGCGGGTCCGGGAATCGGAAATTACACCGAGATCGAGCGCGTGCTGCCCGACGATTATGAGTCGTTGCTCGACCCGAAAGAGACGCAGAAGGCGATCACCGCCGTCAAGAGATTCATCGAGGACGGACTTTGCGACGCGCTAAACCTGATCCGCGTCGAAGTGCCGTTGATCGTCGACGTCGAAAGCGGCGTCAACGACTATCTCGACCGCGACGGATCGCGGACACCGGTTCAGTTTCATATCAAGAACGACAACGAGCTGAACCCGATCGAAGCGCAGGTCGTGCAGGCCGCGACGAAATGGAAGAGGGTCGCGCTTCGCCAGTTCGGAATGGACATCGGCGAGGGCCTCGTGACCGACATGCGCGCCGTCCGCAAGGACTATTTTCTCGATCACGATCACAGCGCGTACGTCGACCAGTGGGACTGGGAAAAGGCGATCGCCGCCGAGGACCGCAACCTCGATTACCTGACCGACACCGTCAAGAAGATCTGGAAGGTCATCAAGAACGCAGAACTTTACGCCCAGGACCTTTTCCCGAATCTGAAGACGAAATACCCGAACCTCCCCGACGAGCTGACATTCATCCACGCCGAGGACATTCTCGAAAAATATCCCGATCTGCCGCGCAAACAGCGCGAAACGGCGATCCTGCAGGAGTATCCGGCCGTCTTCATCTACGGCATCGGTTGGACGCTCGCCGACGGCTATCCGCATGAGCTGCGTGCCGCCGATTACGACGACTGGGTAACGCCGACGATGTCGAAGGACGGACGTCCGATGCACGGTCTGAACGGCGACATTCTGGTTTGGAATCCGGTCACGAAACGGCGTCACGAGCTGAGCTCGATGGGTGTCCGCGTCAACTCCGAGACGCTGCTGCAGCAGCTCGAAATGACGAACCAGACCGATTTCCTGAAGCTTCCGTACCATCAGATGGTCGTCAGGAACGAACTGCCGCTGAGCATCGGCGGCGGGATCGGCCAATCACGCACGGTGATGTCGCTGCTCAAGAAAGCGCATCTCGGCGAGGTATCGGTGACGGTTTGGCCGAAGGTCCTCAAGGAGATCTGTTCCGGCAAGGGAATTTACGTGCTCGAATAGAGAGTAGACGGTAGACAGTAGGCTGTAGGCAGTAGGCAGCTGATTTGCGATTTTCGATTTGCAATTTGCGATCGAAGGTAGACCGTAGACGGTAGAAAGTAGAC
>JAKOSS010000389.1 GCA_029777145.1 Acidobacteriota bacterium
AGTTTGAGAAAAGGCCCGAAGACGTAAAGCGGCGAAGTCGCCGGATCGCCCCCGCCGGCGAGCGCGCCCTCGAATGAGTTTGATAATTTGCGGGAAATCGTTGCAGCCATGTGGATATTTTAGGGGAAAAACGCGCGGAGGTTGAGTTCGGGAGGAACGATTTCTTCGCGTCGTGTGGCTTCACAATGCAGAGCCTGCGCGAAGTAAGTGGGCACTTCGAAATGCAGAGCCCCGCACGACGTAAGGGGGCGCGATCGCGGGAGCGATCGAAATTCGAACAGGGTGGGGATACGTCATGCGGGCGGAAATGCGATTTGGGTGATCAGTGCGGACTTAAACAGTGATTGGTCCGCCGGCGGGCCCGCTGCTATCGCTAAATCGCGTGCTCCGCAGGCTCGAAGAATGTCCATGCCAGTTTTCGAGTTTTCGAGTGAAAACAATAAGGCATGGATAATTCACAGATTCAAAAAATGGCCGAGAGTGCTATGAGATCGCGGGAGCGGTCGATTTACCTTAGCGGGGGGAGTGAATCCACGGACCGATCGCATTGGGAACTGGGATTTCGGATTGCAGATTCTTCTAGCGGTTGATTTCCGGTCACCGTGAGGCCCGGCCGTCAACAAGTCGCGGGGCGACGGCACCATGTAGCCGTGGCGCGTAAGCCCACGGAATATCGCGCAACAGATTCCAGTGAGTCGCGTCAGCGACGACAAACCGAATTTCGAATTTGGATTTTGGATTGGGCCGACACTCAGGCGTTATGCGTTCACGGTTGACACCGCTCACTGTCCGTCGTCGCTCGCGCGACTCGGGGATCCTTTTTCATGCCGTACCGTGGACTGACGTCCACGGCTAGTCCGATGCCGTCGCTTCGCGACTCATTGACGTCCGAGCCCGACGTTGAGCGAATGAAAATCCGCAATCCCAAATATCCCAAATCCCAATTCCGAATTAAGTTAAGGCCTATTTCAATCGCGGCGACTGCCAGCGGGAAAGCAAGCGACAGCTTACGCCCTCGCGCGCCCGCGCGATCACATTTTCATTACGGATTTTGGATTTCGGATTCGATGGTGCACGTGAAGCCGACCGAGCCATTCGCAGGTCAGGACGAGGCGCTCTGCGCCCGCTGATTTCCACAATTTTCGCTTTCAGCGACAGGGTTCCTTTCCGCGCACGCACCCGAGGATCGCTTCGCTTCACCTCGGGCTTTTAGAATCTATCGCCTTCGGCAAACTCATCGGTTCCGGATCTCGAATTTCCGGCGAACGCGGGCACAGAGCGCCTCTTCCTGACCTGCGAATGTCTTGACCGTATTGAACTGAATTAGCGGTCAAGTCATTTATTTCAATACGAAGTTACGACGAACGCCGCGGAAAGTAAACACTTTTCCCGCGGCGTTCCGGATTGTCGAACGGTTTAGTAGGAAGCCTTGATCGCGTCCTCGAAGATCTCGAGCGCGACGTCGGCGTTCTCCTTCGTCAGGATCAGCGGCGGCGACCAGCGGATCGTGCTCGTGCCGCAGCCGAGAATGATCAGGCCGCGTTCGAAACAGGCCATCTCGACGCGGTCGCGGAGAGCCGCATCGGGTTTGAGCGAAGTCTTGTCGGTGACGAATTCGACGCCGAGCATCAGTCCGAGCCCGCGGACGTCGCCGACGCACTCGTATTTGTCCTTCAAGCGCTCGAGTCCCGCCCGGAGATACGCACCGACGCTCGCCGCGTTCTCGACCAATCCGCCCTCGAGCAGTTCGATCGTCTTCATCGCGGCGGCGATGCAGACCGGGTTTCCGCCGAACGTCGAGGCGTGCGCGCCCTTGTGCCAGTCCATGATCTCGGCCCGCGCGACGCAGGCGCCGATCGGAAGGCCCGAGGCGATGCCCTTCGCGAGGCACATGATGTCGGCCTTGACGCCGTCGTGATGGTCGAGCGCGAACATCTTGCCGGTGCGGCCCATTCCGGACTGCACCTCGTCGACGATCAGCATGATGCCGTTCTCGTCGCAGATCCGGCGGAGTTCCTTGACGAACGACGTCGGCGCGGGAACGTATCCGCCCTCGCCCTGGACGACCTCAAGAATGATCCCGGCGACTTCTTCCGGTGGCGTCGTGGTCTTGAACAGACGATTCTCGATCCAGTTGATGACGTCGCGCGAGACCTTTTCGGCGTCGCACGGCATGTCGTCCGCGAAATGCCTGAATTTGTTCGGATACGGGACGTGGACGACGTCGAGCGCCTGGCGCATGAATCCGAGCCGCTGCGCTTTCTTCGACGACGTCAGCGACAACGCTCCGAGCGTGCGGCCGTGGAACGATCCGAAGAACGAAATGAACTTTTGCCGGCGCGTGTGGTACATCGCCAGTTTCAGCGCGGTCTCGATCGCTTCGGCGCCCGAATTCGCGAAGTGCGTCTTTGTCGGGCCTTCGATCGGGCAGATCTCGCTCAGTTTCTTGCCGAGTTCCGGCATGTGCCGGTAGTAAAAGTCGGTGCCGCAAAGATGGATCAGTCGCTGCGCCTGATCGGTGATCGCGGCGACGATCTCGGGATGGCAATGTCCCGTCGAACAGACGGCGACGCCGGCGTTGCAGTCGAGAAAGACGTTGCCGTCGGCGTCCTCGATCCAAACGCCGCTCGCGCGCTCGGCGACGAGTTTGTAATCCGGACGCGGATAGCTCGGCGTGACCCAATTGGCATCGGCCTCGACGATCGCGCGGGCGTTCGGTCCGGGAAGTTCGGTCTTGATGACCGGTTTCTGAATATCGGTTGTAGGTGTCATGGTTTCTCCTCAAAAACGTTCAAATGAAATGACGAAATTGCCCATCGGCAAACCCATGGGAGACGTGATTTTGAGAAGAGGGAATTAGTCGCCCGCGAAAAGGCTCGGGCGTTTGATCGAAGGTCTGAGTTTTGCTTCCGATCGCGGCGTCATTACACCGTAATATAGCAAAAGAGCGGGCGGTCAGAAAAGTTCGCTCTCCGCCCGCGGGCCGAATACGTCACGGCTTCGTCGCCGGCAGTGCATTGAAATACGCAATGAATTCCTTCGTTACGTTTGCCTTGTCGTCTCCGAGCGCGATAAGTAGTCCGTTTTGGTCGCGCGCCACGTCGAAGATGACGGTGTAACCTTTCTGCTTGGCGAAATCCGTGATCGCCTTGCTGATCGCTTCAACGACCGGTGGCAGGATCGTTTGACGGCTGCTGGCCAGTTTGGCGTTGGCGTTGTCGGTCTTGAATTTGATGTCCCGCTTGAGTTGCTCGGCTTGGTCGACCTTCGCGTTGAACGTTCTCGGATCTACGGGCACTTTCTCGTTCTGAGCCTGCAAAGCCTGAATTTCCTTTCCGAGCGCGGTCAGGCGATCGTTGAGCGTCTGCAATTCCTTTCGATCAGGTTCGACCGAAGCGTCGACCGCTTTTAGCGCCGCGATAAACTTCGTGATCCCGGTTTTCTCGTCCCTGAATTCGTCAGAATCGACGATCGCGATCTTGGTCGCCGTCGCCTGCGCCGAAACCGCCGCCGCAAGTGCGCATACGATGAATAGTAGAAGGCCAAATCTCTGAAACATATAAATTATCTCCTTTGAATCGTGCCGGCGAACAGGGCCGGGAACTCGCTATCAGGTTTTCGGGATCAACCGATCCCGGCAGGTGGTTGAACCTGAGATGCTCTTTGCATGATACGGGTTTGATGGGGTTCGCGAAAGTGATCCGTCGAATCTTTGCGTGGAGCGGTCCGGCATGAAACAATTGTCGCCATGCAGGGCAGGAAAAAACACACGAACAAGCTGATCAACGAAACGTCGCCGTATCTGCTGCAGCACGCGCACAATCCGGTCGATTGGTATCCGTGGGGCGACGAGGCCTTCGAGCGGGCGCGGATCGAGGACAAGCCGGTGCTCGTCAGCATCGGATACTCGGCCTGCCATTGGTGTCACGTCATGGAACACGAGTCGTTCGAGGACGAGCAAACGGCCGAGATCATGAACGCGAATTTCGTCAACATCAAGGTCGACATGGAAGAGCGGCCGGACGTCGACAAGATCTACATGAACTACGTCCAGATGACGACCGGCAGCGGCGGCTGGCCGATGAACGTCTTTCTCACGCCGGACAAGCGCCCGTTCTTCGGCGGGACGTACTTTCCGCCGGAGAATCGCTATAACATGCCAAGTTTCAGTCGCGTTTTGACGAGTATCGCCGACGCGTGGGCGACGAAACGCGATGAACTGCTCTTTTCCGCAAACGAGGTTCTCGGCGAAATGCGACGGCTCGCGATCGGCGAAATGTCGCGAGACGGACTTTCGACGGCTCAGCTCGACCAGGCATTCGAGCACTTCGTCCGCTATTTCGACGCGAAAAACGGCGGATTCGGGGGCGCGCCGAAGTTTCCGCCGGCAATGAGCCTTGAGTTCCTCTTGCGCTATCACAAGCGGACCGGCAACCCGAACGCGCTTGAAATGGTCCGTCACACGTGCCTGAAAATGGCGCATGGCGGCATCTACGACCAACTCGGGGGCGGATTTCATCGCTATGCGGTCGATGCCATCTGGCTCGTGCCTCATTTCGAAAAGATGCTTTACGACAACGCGCAGCTCGCGATCGTTTATCTGCATCTTTTTCAATCGACGAAGGACGAATTCTACAAGCGGATCGCGACCGAAACGCTTGATTACGTGCGTCGCGAGATGACGCATTCCGCGGGCGGATTCTATTCGACCCAGGATGCCGACAGCGAAGGCGTCGAAGGAAAGTTCTTCGTCTGGACACCGGCGGAGATCGAATCGTTGCTCGGCTCGGACGACGCACGGCTCTTCTCGTTCTACTACGACGTTTCCGAGGAAGGGAATTTCGAGAAGCGCAATATCCTGAACGTCAGATATACACTTGCCGAGGCCGCGGAGGCGCTCGATGTCAGCAATGAACGGCTTATCGAGGCGCTTGAGCGCGGGCGGGCGACTCTTTTTGAAGAACGTGAGAAGCGGATCAAGCCGTTCCGCGACGAGAAGATCATAACCGCCTGGAACGGACTCATGCTGTCGGCGTTCGCGGAGGCGGGTGCGATCCTCGGTCGGACCGATTATGTCGAAGCGGCGAAGCGCAATGCGGAATTCCTGATCGCGGAACTTTCAGACGACGGCCGTTACCTGCGGACGTGGAAAGAGGGCCGCGCAAAGCTGAACGCGTATCTCGAGGACTATGCGAACGTCGGCTGCGGGTTGCTCGACCTGTTCCAGGTTACGGGCGAACCCCGATATTTCGCGGAGGCGAAGCAGATCGCGGACCGACTCATTCTTTCATTTTGGGACGAATCTGACGGAGGATTCTTTTTCACCTCGAACGATCATGAGGAACTGATCGTGCGTTCGAAGGACTATTTCGACAACGCCACGCCGTCGGGAAATTCGGCCGCGACGGACCTTCTGCTCAAGCTGGCAGTCATTTCCGGCGACGACCGGTACGAACGCTTCGCGGTGACCGTGCTCAGGATCGTCTCGCAGCAGATCAAACGATATCCGTCGGGGTTCGGGCGCGCATTGTCGGCGCTCGAATTTCATTTGGCGGACAAGCGGGAGATTGTACTCATCGGCGACTCAACCGAGTTTGACCCGATCGTTTGGCGTGATTTTGATCCTTTCCGGGTCGTGATCAAGGGAAGCGGCGAAGCGACGGACGGAATTCCGCTTCTCGACGGCAGGGAATTGATGAACGGCGTTCCGACGGCTTACGTTTGCGAGAATTACACGTGCCGGCGTCCCGTCACTGCCGCCGGCGACCTTGCCGCAGAACTTCTCGAACAATAAGAAAAGGCCGCCAACACAGGCGGCCCTTTCGATCCCTTGGTCGACCGACTTATTTGTCGCTCGACATCTTGTTGGCAGCTTCCTTAACGGTGTTGACCGCCGTGTTGGTCGCTTCTTTCGTCGTGTTCGCCGCGTTTGAGGCGGTGTTCGAAACGGTGTTCGCGGCTTCCTTGGTCGCGTTCACGGCCGAATTGGTCGCTTCCTTGGCGGTGTTCGCCGCGTTCGTCGCCGTGTTGGTCGCTTTGTTGGCCATGTTGCCGGCCGAATCGTTGCACGCGAACGAAAGAACGCCGAGCGCAAGAATAGCCGAAAGTCCTAAGATTTTCTTCATGTAGTTACTCTTCTCCTGTTTGCAAAGTTGTAGAACTTAAAGTCTAGGTAAAGCAATTCCGATTTTTGGAATAGAGGCACTATAGAGGCTTGGCCGCATTTTAGTCAATAGCGAGAATTGCTCACCGGCCGCAAAAACAAAAACACGCTGCCCGAAGACAGCGTGTTTGTTCGCCTAAATGGCGCCTAAACTACTTCTTTTCTTCTTTCTTCTCGGTCGCCGCGTTGGCTGCCGGCTTGTCTTCCTTCTTCTCCATGTTGGAGTTCGAGGTCGCCGGTTTGGCGTTCGTGTTGGTGGTGTTCGACGGAGCAGCGTTGGTGTTCGTCGTCGCTGCCGGGCTGGCCGAAGCGGCCGGCGACGCGGTCGTGTTCGTGTTCGATTTGTTGGCCGTATTGTTGGACGTCGATCCGCCATCGCAAGCGGCACCCCACATGCCAACGGTCAAGATTGCTGAAAGAGCAATAACTTTCTTCATTTGATAGATTCTCCTGTCTTCTTCAAAGATTGTTGTTTTGTAATTTTACGACCTCCCTAGGGAAGTCGTTGTTCTCGATTGTTTATTTCGGAACATTCGACAATATAAAAGGTGGAATTTTACAAGTCAACCCAAAAATTATCGTATGAACACTATTTCACAAAAAAAATATCAATTTTTTTCAGACTTTATTTCGTGAAAAATCACCTCCGCTAACTTATTGCCGCGATCCGAAACTGTTGACTGCGACGGATTCGAGACGTTATCTTTAGTTTGCGGGGCACGGACCCGTCAATCCGCATTTTCACTCCGGTTCTTCCTCCGGCAGGAATCGCGAAAAACCCTATGAATTCATCGAAATCGGCGGCATCGGCCGCAAAGCCGCTGCCGGGAAGTTTTCTGATATCTGCGTTCCTCGCGCTCGCTGCGCTCGGTGCGACGTTCCTGATTTCGAACACCGGGATCGCATTCCAGATCAAAACCCTGATTTTCGCGGCGATCGCCGTCGTGTATTGCGTTGCCGCATTTTTGTTTTTCAGGATCCAAAGACGCCGGGAAATTGCCGCGATGCCGCCGATGCCGGCCATCAACGAGACCGTCGAGGGCAAGCTCTTCGCGCTCGAGGAAGCAAGCGAATTCTTCGGAGCGTCGCTCAAGTCGGCGGACATGTTCCGCCTGATCGCGAGCCGGATCAATGAGATCCTCCCGGTTGCCGCCTGTGTACTTTACCTGACCGACGACGAAACCAAGACGATCGAACTCAAATATGCCTACGGCGACAATCCGCAGCGGTTCGCGAATTCCGAGATCGAGATCAACCTCAGCCTCGCGGCGAAATGCTATCTCGCCCGCGCCGCACAGATCGACGCCGCAAATGCCTGCGACCGGCACGTCTTCCCGCGCGATCTCATGGAGAAGTTCGGATCGGCGATCGCCGTTCCGCTTTATCGGGCGACCCAACTGTTCGGTGTGATCGTCATTTACTCGAAAAACGAAGAACGATTCGACGGAAGTTCGCTGACGCTCGCGGAAGCGATCGGCGAGCGGATCGCACCGCTGTTCACCAGTTCCTTCGCCTTTGAGAATTCGGTCTCGAACGCCCTCACCGACGCGATCACGAATCTTCCGAACGAGCGCGGATTCTACCTTGTCCTCGAGAACCAGATCGCTGAGTCGCAGCGTTTCCGCGACGAGCGCCCGCTGACGGTTCTCGCGATCGACATCCGAAATTTCGACGAACTCAATTCGCGTCACGGACATGCCGTCGGCGACGCGGTCCTCGACTTCGCCGCGCAGAACATCAAGAAACAACTGCGGCAGATGGACGTGCTGACGCGTTCGGCCGGCGACGAGTTTCTGGCGGTGCTTCCGACGGCAGGCGAATCCGTCGCCGAAGAGATCAAAGAGCGGATCTCGCGATCGTTCGTGGTGGCGCCGTTCGTGACTTCCTCCGGCGAGAAGGAATTCCTTGAACTTAACTTCGGCGCGGCGACGTTCTGGCGCGACGGCGAAACGGCACCCGATTTACTGCGGACCGCGCGCCTGAGAAAGGACGGCGACAAATCCACCGTCCGCGGGAAAGTACTTTGGTTTCCGAAGGAATACGTCAACTGAAGCGCTCGTCACCGCCGAGGTTGCCGCTTGATTTCACGCTCACTGCCCGGCATCACTTCATATCGGCGAACCCGCGCCCGAGCCGTCCTCAAAGTTGGTCCCGATTTCAGTCACAATTGTTAAACTTTTGCGGCGTTCCAACCGTTTAAGATTCTGATCGCTGAACGGTAACGCTATGGATACGGGAACCAAACTCGGCAGGTATGTGATCACGCGCAAGATCGGCAGCGGCGGTATGGGACAGGTCTTCGCCGCGCACGACGATCAGCTAGATCGCGAAGTAGCGCTGAAAGTGCTGCTGCCCGAATTCTGCAGCGATGTCGAGCGCGTCGAACGGTTCAAAGCCGAAGCCCGCGCCGCGTCCGCCCTCAATCATCCGAACATCATCACTATTTACGAAATCAGCGAAGCGAGCAACGAACTGTTCATCGTTACCGAATTCGTCAAGGGACATACGCTGCGCGAACTCATCGATGACGGTGAACTGACCGCGTCCGAGTCCGTACGCATCGCCGAACAGGTCGCCGAAGCGTTGGCCGTCGCACATGACGCCAAGATCATTCATCGCGACATCAAGCCCGAAAACATCATGGTCCGGCATGACGGGATCGTGAAGATACTCGATTTCGGTCTCGCGAAGCCGATGGTCCATCAAAGCGTCGGGCGCGAGGACGAGACCGTTCAGATGGTCCGCACCGAGCCCGGGATCGTGATGGGCAGCGTGCGCTACATGTCTCCGGAGCAGGCACGCGGCAAGGAAACCGATGCCCGAACGGATGTTTGGAGCCTCGGGGTGGTGCTTTACGAGACGCTTACCGGGACGAATCCGTTCGACGGTGAGACGATCAGCGATTCGCTCGCGTCCGTGATCCACATCGAACCGCCGCCGATCGACGGCATCCCTGACGAACTGCAGCGGATCGTCCGAAAGGCGCTCAAGAAGCGCGCCGAGGATCGTTATCAAAGTATCCGCGACATGGCGCTCGACCTGCGCGATCTGCGCGGCGGACGCGAGGAACATTCCGGCGAACGGAAAGTTCCCGATCTTTCGCGGACGATCGCGATGCGGCGGAACGACACGCGTGAGAACGAAACGCTGATCCACCGGACGATTTCGGCGGAGAACAAACGGACGGGTGAGACGATCGAGCACTCCGCCGGATCGGGAAGCGCTGCCGCACAGGCGTTGCGGAAACTGTCGCCGGCGTGGGTCGTCGCCATCGTCGCGCTGGCGGCGCTCGCCGGATGGGTCGGCTACACGCAGTTCTTCAGCGGTTGGCAGCCGAAGTACGAGTCGATCCAGGCCTCGCGACTGACCGACAATCTCAGTTCCGGCCTTGCATCGATCTCGCCCGACGGACGCTTCGTGGCTTTCGTCAGCCGTCAGGAGGGCCGTCAGAGCCTGCTGATCAAGCAGGTCGCGACCGGAAGCCTGGTGACCGTCGTGCCGGCGACGCTTTCGGAATTTCACGAGCCGTCGTTTACGCCGGACGGCGAATTCGTTTTCTATTCGACCGTCGAGGAGGGAATCGGGACGCTGTACAAGGTGCCGGCGCTCGGCGGCGAAAAAACGAAGATCGCCGTGGACGTCGATTCGCGGGTCACGTTCTCGCCTGATGGAAGCCGGATCGCGTTCATCCGCCACAATCCGAATGAGGGCGGCGACACCATTTTCGTCGGCGGCAGCGACGGTTCGGACCTCGCGCCGTTCCTTCAGACGAAAGACGTCGGATACGATCAGTTCACCGGCGTCGACTGGTCGCCTGACGGACAGCGGCTTTTGATCGGAGTTTTCAAGAACGGCGCCGAAACGCAGCGGAAGGTGAATTTCGTGACCGTCGCGACGGCCGACAAGCGACTCGAACCGTTCGGCGAGCGCGGCTGGTACGGCGCGAAGAGTTTTCAATGGACGCGCGACGGCCGCGGGATCATTCTTGCCGGGAAGCTGAATTCCGGCGACAACGTGCAGGTTTGGCATCTCGACTATCCCTCGGGCGCGACCCATCAGGTGACGACCGATACGAGTGATTATGCGTCGGTCAGCGTGTCGTCGGACGGCGCCACGATCGTCGCGACACGCGTCGATACGATCTCCAATCTGCAGACGATCGATCCGAAAACAAAGGAATCGCGCGCGGTCGTCCCGGACAACAAGAATCTTTTCGGATTCGGCGGATTCGCCGAAACACCGAACGGCCGGTTCCTGATCGTCAAGAATACGGGGAAGGATCTGCAGATCTTCTCAGTCAACGGTGACGGCGGCGACGAACGCCAGTTGACCACCGGTTCCGGCCAGAACCTCTTTCCGGCGGTCTCTCCGGACGGCAAGTCGGTCGTCTTCAGTTCCTCGCGCGAGGGCGGTTTGTTCTCGATCTGGCGAATGAACTCCGATGGCGGCAACCCCGTTCGGCTGACGTCGGCCGAAAATGTCAACGACATGCAGCCGCAGCTCACGCTCGACGGCAAATCGGTAGTTTTCATGAGGCAAACCAGCGACGGCGGCCGCGCGCAGGTCCTTCGTGTGCCGATGGACGGCGGCGACGCCGTGCCGGTGATCACGGGCGACGACCGTTCGAAGTTTTATCCGCGGCTTTCGCCCGACGGCAAATCGATCGCGTTCCACACATTCGAATACGATCCGAAGTCGGGAAGCTTCTCGAGCGACGTGAAGATCGCCGCGTTCGACGGTGAATCGGTCGACAGTTCGGCGCCGGAAGCGTCGATCAAGATCAATCCCGAATTCCGCTTCGCGCCCGACGGCAAGTCCCTTGCTTATATCAACCGTGCGGGTGTGCCGAATATTTGGTCGATA
>JAKOSS010000390.1 GCA_029777145.1 Acidobacteriota bacterium
CATTTTCGCGTCTTTTCGAGTGATTCGCGGGCGAATCCACGAAATGGGACTTGTCGGATCGGCTGCTTTCAGCTGTTAGCTATCAGCTATCAGCTATCAGCTATTCCGAATACCCTGCCGCATCGCGATTATCCGGGGTTGGACAATTGGATCCATCTTCGCGTTTTTTCGCGTGATTCGCGGGCGAATCCACGAAATGGGACTTGTCGGATCGGCTGCTTTCAGCTGTTAGCTCTCAGCTATCAGCTATTCCGAATACCTTGCCGCATCGCGACTATCCGGGGTTTGACAATTTTTCGCGTCTTTTCGCGTGATTCGCGGGCGATCTCATTTCAAGAATGCCGCGATCATGAATCCGACATAGGTTCCGATCGCGTTTCCGAGCGAACCCGCGAGAATCGCGGGCAGCTGCAGGTCGGGCCGCCCGAGGCTCGCCGCGCAGACCGGAGCCGACGTTGCGCCGCCGATATTCGCGTTCGACGCGATCGCGACGATGTCCCAGTCCTGACGCAGCAAACCGCCGACCGTGAAGATGATCAAGCCGTGTCCGAGAACGCAGATCGTGACCCACGCGAGCAGGATCGCCGCCGCCGAACCGCTGTTGATCAGCGCGCCGATGTCGCAGTACGCGCCGATCACCGCCAGAAATAGCATCAGCAGGATCATCGCGATGACCCGTCCACCTTTCAGATTCTGGACGAATGGAATCTGCGCAAGGATCAACGCGACGGTCGTGACGACGAGAATTGACGGCAATCCGACCAACGCTGCTGAGATCCGCGCCGCGGCAAACAAAGTGCCGAATCCGAGCGTCAGGAGGATCGCGAGATCCCGCAGACTGGCCGGCGAGACGTCCTCGACCATGTGGTTGCGAATCTCTTCGTCCGACATCTCCGCGAGGTGCGGCGGAATCGTCCGTTTTGACGGCAGCCATCGCTGCAGAAGTGCCGGGATGAGCAGCGTAAGGATCATCCAGATCGTCGTCGCGACGTTGTCGGCGGCGTTCACCGCGGCATAGAGCACGCCGTCCTTGTTGACCTCATACCCGAGCGCAACCGCGTTCAGGTTGGCGCTCCCGCCGATGTACGTTCCCGCGTACATGCCGGCGACGGCGTTCGCGAGGTTGAAGTGATTCTGCGGCGAGAGGATCTTATATCCCGCGATCACGGCGATCGAAGTCGCCGCCGCGCCGACGAGGAACATCAGGATCATCGGCCCGCCGGCGAGTTTCAGGTCTTTGAGCCTGACTTCAAGAAGGAGAAAGAAGATCCCGAGCGGCGCCGCGTACGCGAAGATCCCATCATAAACCGGCGGAGCGTTCGTCGACGAAGGAATGATGCCGAGATTCGCGACGATCGCCGCCGCGATGATGACGATCAGCACCGAGCCGATGTGCCGGAAGAACCCTTTTGCGCGAGCCACTCCGCAAAAACGATGAGCAGCAACAGCACCGCGACGACGTAAACCGGTTCCTGCGTAAACGACATTTTTCTTCCCCCGAAAAGCGATCAGTCGAACGCGGGAAGTTTAGCATAGCGGGCTCGCTGCCTTGATCTAACTATTCTCTCGGAAACACCAGAAGCGCGTCGCTGACCTTGCGTTCGCCTTCTTTGTCTGACGGATGATTGACGACCTTGCCGTCGAGATACATGGTCGTCGATCCTCCACCGTCGAGGTTCATCGCATCGGTTGCACCGAGTTCGATCAGTAGTTTCGCGAGGTCCTCGAGCCCGATCCCGCCGCTCGACTCGCTCCGTCCGTCGACCGTGATCATCAGGAACTTTCCGTCTTTCAATAGCGCGACGGCCGTCCGCGGATGCTTTGTTTCGAAGAATGACTTCGAGGATTTTTCCTCCTGCCAAGTGACGTCGACCTTGCCGTTGCGGACCAGTCGCGGGACACCGCCGACGATGTCTTCGGCGAGCGGCGGCGCCATCGACGCTCCGGGCTCTCCCGAATCGAACCGGTTCATCAGCCGGACCCGCGTTCCGATCTTGAATGCGTTCTTGAATTCAGCGACGCGATTGCCAGACGCTGAGACGACGAAACCGTTGGCCGGGATCGGCGTGCTTCCGCGCCGTACGATGACGCGGGTGACGCGGCCATTGACGACCACGCACTCAATGCCGCCGGGCTGGGTCAAAGTCGTGCGACCGAAGTTCGAATCGTAGTAAACGGCATCATCTTTTGCGCGTTCGCGATTGATCCCGACCGCGAACGGCTTGTTGCCGACCCTCAGCGATCCTGAAACGTTGATTCGCGACATTCCGATGTATGTCCGGTCTTTGTTGTTGTTGATGAAGAGGGCCGTCCGACCGTTGAAACTTTCGCTCAGGAGAACGTTGTCGATCTGCAGAATGCCCGCCGCGTCGCCGGCGAAGATGCTGTTGTCGAGCCGGAAAAACCCGGCATTGATCGCGGCGAGCGCCCCGTGACGGGCGGCGATCGAGGACGTCTTCTCGACGCCGATGGCCGCGTCGAAGGCGTGGACGACGTCGATGCGCACCTTCGTCAGATCGAGCCGCAAAAGATTCATACGGACGTTCGTGCCGGCGATCTCGCGCGTAGATTCTGCATACTCGACGCCCGGACGGACGACACGGTAATCCTGGGCAGATGCTGAAAAGGAAAGGAGCAGGATTAGAACGATGAACTTTTTCATAATGAGTTGGGAATCGCGGCTGCGGTTCGCGCTCCGCGCTCATGCACGCTTACTTCGTGCGCGTTTCTGCAGCGCTTGCGCTTGAATCCGCGATTCGGGACAATTTCCGTACAATATGCAGCAAATCTCGGAAAGAGTCCAACTTCTCAACGACCGCGAACCGAACTCCGACGGACGCTATGTCCTTTATTGGATGCAGATGTTCAAGCGGACCTCCCAGAATCACGCGCTTGAGGTCGCGATCCGCAAG
>JAKOSS010000391.1 GCA_029777145.1 Acidobacteriota bacterium
ATCGGCGAACAGTAGGTGATAATCATTCTCCTTTTTGCGGTTCATCCACGCGTCGAACGCCTCGTCCATGACAACAAAACCCATCCGGTCAGCGAGATCGAGCAGTTCGGGCGCGGGCGGATTGTGCGACGTCCGGATCGCATTCACGCCCATCTCGCGCATGATCTCGAGTTGCCGTTCGAGAGCGCGGTAATTTACGGCCGCGCCGAGCGCGCCGAGATCGTGATGATTGCAAACTCCCTGCAGATAAAGGCGCTCGCCGTTCAGAACGAATCCTTTTTCGGCGTCGAAGCTGATCGTCCGGATACCGAACGGCGTTTCGTACGAATCGACGACCTTACCGTTCTGCACGACTTCCGTCAGCGCCACGTAGCGGTTCGGAGTCGCGACGCTCCAAAGCCGCGGGTTGGCGACCCCGAAATTCGCGGCCACTTTCCCCGACGAGTGTGCGGCGAGTGCTTTCAGATCCGCATTCGCCGTCGAGATCGGCTTTGCGATGCGTCCGCCATTCGAACCGATCTCGAAAACAGACGTCCGGATGCGGATGTCGGTCGCTTTGTCGGAATCGTTGTCGACGGTCGTTTCGATCTTTACCGTCGCCGCAGTCTTTGAAACTTCGGGAGTCGTGACGTACGTCCCCCATTGTCCGACGTGGACCGGCGACGTCCTGACGAGCCAGACGTTGCGGTAGATCCCCGCGCCGGGATACCATCGCGAGGATTCCGGAAGATTTTCGACGCGAACCGCGATCGAGTTCTGCTTTCCGAATTCGAGGAACGGCGTCAGGTCCAGTCGGAAGGACGAATAACCGTAAGCCCATCCGCCGACGAATTTGCCGTTGACCCAAACCGACGGATACGACATCACACCGTCGAAATCAATGTAAATCCTTTTTCCTGAATCACTTGTGGGAACGTTGAATGCTTTGCGGTACCAGCCGGCCCCGGTGAACGGGCGTTTGCCGGTTTCGCCGGGAAGTTCACGGATGAAATCACCCTCGATCGCCCAGTCGTGCGGAAGATCGAGCGCGCGCCACGACGAATCATCAAAATTGCGTTGAGTGTACGCGACATTTTCGCCGATATTTCCGGCCGGCCGATCGAATTTCGCTCCCGACGTCAACACGAAATCGTTGCCAGATGCGCGGATCCAATCCTTTATCTTGGCGTAGCTGAGGGCGCCGGCGGCATCCGCCGGATCGTCGCGTTTGAACCGCCAGCCTTCGTTGAACGACGTGCGTCCGGCGGACTGGGCAACGATGCTCCAACAGGCAAGCAGGATAATGATCGATGCGAGTACGACTCTTTTTCTCATTGTTGTGTCCTCAACTATTGATCTTCCGCGGCGACCTGATAGATCCAATTTGGCCGCGGATTAACGCGGAATTCGCGGATCTTTCTACTTCTTTTTCCGGGCAATCACGGTCAAGATCGCCTCAATGTGTTCATTCGGCGACAAATCAGCCAATTCTTCTATCCGCGCGATCCGCGTAATCCGCGGCAAAACTTCTTCCGCCTAGTCGAAAATCCCGGTTTCGAACGGCCCGAAATAACTCGATTCCACCGGTCCTGATCTGAGTACGATCTTGTCGACCACGACTCCCGTGTCGACCGCGATCAGCTTCAGCCGGTGCTCGCCCTTTGTCAATTTTATTTCCCCGGTGCCGATC
>JAKOSS010000392.1 GCA_029777145.1 Acidobacteriota bacterium
CGCGCCTTCCAGTTCGGTAATTCGACCGACATCCTGACGCCCGGAGATTTTACCGGCGACGGCAAGACCGATCTCGGTTTCTACCGCGGCGGCACGTGGTACGTGTTCCGCAGCGAGGATTCGACGTACTACTCGTTCACGTTCGGGATCGCGACGGACACGCCGGTTCCGGCCGATTACGACGGCGACGGCAAGACCGACGCGGCCGTTTTCCGGCAAAGCAACAGCACCTGGTATATTCAGAATTCGGGCGGCGGAACGACGATCGAGGCGTTCGGTTCGGCCGGTGACAAACCCGTTCCCGCCGATTACGACGGCGACGGCAAATCGGACATCGCGATCTATCGGCCGTCGGTCGGACAATGGTGGCTGAAGCGCTCGACGGCGGGCGTGATTGCGGTAACATTCGGCACGAGCACCGACAAGACCGTCCAGGGCGATTACACGGGCGACGGAAAGGCCGACACGGCGTTCTTCCGTCCGTCGACCGGAACGTGGTACGTCCTGCGCAGCGAGGATTATTCGTTCTACTCGTTCCCGTTCGGGATCGCGACGGACGTTCCGGTTCCCGGCGACTATGACGGTGACGGAAAGTTCGACGGCGCGGTCTTCAGGGCGTCGAACAATACCTGGTACGCCGAGCGATCGACCGCCGGAACATTGATCCAGGGCTTCGGATCGGCCGGCGACGTCGCCGTTCCGAGCGTCTTCGTCAGATGATTCAAGATATTCAAGATTCAAGATTCAAGAACGCTCTTGAACCTTGAATCTTGAATCCTGAATTTCGATTCTTGAAGGATGAGCTACTTCACGAAAGGCCGGGTCGAGGCGTTCAGCGACGGGATCTTCGCGATCATCGTGACGCTGCTCGTTCTTGAGATCAAGGTCCCGCACATCGAGGACCACGGATCGGTCGCGCAATTGGCCGGCGAGTTGCTGAAACTCGCCCCGAAGGTCATCGCCTGGATGATCAGTTTCGTCACCGTCTGTGTGATCTGGGTCAATCACCACCGGATCTTCGAGGCGCTGACGGCGATCGACCAATGGATGTTCTGGCTCAATGCCAATCTGTTGATGTGGGTCTCGCTGATTCCGTTCCCGACCGCTTTGATGGGCGATTACCCGGATAATCCTCTGGCGGTCAGCGCGTACGGCGCGGTGTCGTTCATGATGGGGATCGCGTTTCTGCTGATCCGTCTGTACATGGTCAGCTGCGAAGAGATCACCGAAGGGGTGCCGCGTTCCGAGCTCAGGCGCGGCGTGAAAAACGTCCTGCTCTACGGTCCGACGCCGTATATGATCGGCATCGCCGCCGCGTGGGTCCACACTTATCTGGCGTTCTCAATGTACGCCTTTGTCTCGATCTACTTTATCTTTCCGCGATCAACCGCTCTCGAACGCCGTCCTGAGGCTTCAGAGTGATTTTCGCATGCAGACGCTGTTCTCGACTCCGGCATACTGGCCGTAGTTCGGAATTCGTTCGTATCCGGATTTTTCGTAAAGCCGGATGGCTTCCGGTTGCTTGAAACCGGTTTCAAGCACCGCCGAATCATAATTTTCTTCAACTGCCCAACGCTCAAGTTCATTGAGCACTGCGACGGCGACTCCGCAACCTCGGTTTTCCGGACGCACGAACATACGTTTGATTTCGACGGTCGCACCTTCAAACGGCTTGAACGCGCCGCAACCGACGGCTACTTCGTTCATGGTCGCGACAACCGCGTGCCGGATCATGTCGATTTTGTTGAATTGAGCGTAGAACGAGTGTTCGTCGCCGTCTCGAACGGCGAGTTCGACGTCGAGCATCGCGACAAGTTCCCTGAAATCGGGGTCGTCCGAATCGGTCCGGCGAACCGTTATTTGAGATTCGCTCATCGGCTTACTCAACACGTAGGCAAAGAGGACACATAAGCGTCATGCGGTTCCGTAAACCCGCGAAACGAACGGACCGCTCATGAACGGTACGGGATCGATATCGCTCTGCAGTACGACGCCCGTGTGATCGCCGCGCAGGAGCATCATCGCCGATTCGCAGAGCGGCGCGGCGGTCGTCGTCTGGATCGCCCGGAGACGTTTGCCGTTGATCTCGATCGGATGGACGTAATACGCCTTCTCGATCATTCGCCGGCGTCCGTGCGAATCGAATCCGTCGACCGACGCGTGCACCAGAACGATGTCGTCCTCGACCGACGGGATCGCCTTGAGCATTACTTCCTGCAAGCGGTTCGGAAGGTCCCCGTCCTTCGGTAACTTCTTGATCTGCCGCTCGACCCACTCGTAATGGCCGACATAGCGCAGCGTCTTGTAATCGAGCGACCGCGCCTTGCCGGTGAAATAATCCGGCAGATCAGCCGCGCCGCCCGACGTCAGGTCAGCTTCATACGTACGCGCGCCGATGACGATCGTCTCGCGGGCCGAAAGCGCCGGGCGTTCCGTGATCTGATAGTCGCGCAGCACCCGCGAGTTCTTGACATACTCGGTGGCGACACCGATCGGCGACCAGGTGAAACCGTAGAAATGCGGCTCGTGCGCATGTGCCGTGAGCGCGCCGACCTTCATGCCGATCCGCTCGACCTTTTCGTTCTCGTACTGTTCGACAAACTGTCCGTAAAGCGACATCGCGAGAACGTTGATGAACCCGGGCGCAAGTCCCGTTTGAAGGACGAAACCCGTCGACGCGTCACTTGCGAGTTCCATGATCCGGTCCGTTTCCGCGACATACTCCGTCAGGTTCGCGTAATGCATCCCGAATTCCTTCGCGAATCCCGCCATTTTCGGAGCCTGACCGCCCGGCGAACAATCGAGCAGGCAGTCGCACGCTTCGAAAGCAGACCGCATTGCGTCGCTCACACCGTCACGTTCCATGAGAACGGTTTCGACGGCGCTCGTCTTCGCCGATCCGCCGACCACGAATTCACGTGCCGATTCGAGATTTTCGGCCGAGATGTCGCCGAGATACAGATCGATCTCAAATTCCGCCCATTCGCGCAAAAGCAAAGCGGCGGCCTCGCCGATTCCGCCTGAACCGGCAATAAATATCTTCTTTTTCATTGGTTTAGAGATTTGTCAGGAGCCTGATTCGGATTCTTCGTCTTCCGAAACAGCTTCGGCGTCCTGCAGATGAAGACTTCCCGCACCGAGGTTGTAATCGCCTTCGGCCTGAGTCACCGGGTCCGCGGTCAAAATTCCGCCGATCTTCTCGATCTCACCGACGATCATCTGCCCGACGGCCTCGAGTTTCTCACGCGCCGAATTCTCCTCGTGCTGTTTTTTCTCTTCCGTCATGGCTAAATTTTACACCCAAGCGGACGTTATTCGAAAGTGAGGCGACCATACATCGAATCTGATTTGAGATCTCACTTGGCGCGCCTCGCGCGCTCGGCGTGAGACGGTCTTTCGAACAACGCGGAGATCGCGGAGTCCGAAAAGCAAGATCGACACTTGGCGGGCTTTACGTGATGTATTCCCCGAAAGTGAGCTATTTCGCCGCGAGGAACGGCTTGTATTTCTCGAAATTTACGAACACCATGAACGCCTCGGCGAGCGCGACGCAGATCGCGACCGGCAGCCCGTCGGGCATGACGAACACATGCGTCAGCAGGATGTTCACCGCGATCGGAAAAAAGACGAGCGTCGCGAGCGGCACGAAATAACCCGAAACGAACGCGATCCCGACCAGAAGTTCGAAGACCTTGACGACCGGCAAAATATAACGCGACGCGTTCAATCCCTCGAAAAACGCCTGTTGGCGTTGGTTGAGTTCGGGCGGACCGCCGAGATTCGCGAAGAACGCGATCGAGGCGAAAAGAAGCAATAATCCGAGAAGTATGCGAACGATCGTTGCGGCGATTTTCATAATGTTCAATCGAAAAAATCTTCGGGTAGTTCCTGGCCGTACAAGCGTTGGTAGTACTGCCGCTTGAACTCGGCCTCGCTGGGAACCGGAGGCAGTGATGTTGCGACAATCTCTCGTCCAGCAACAATCATCTCGGCCATTCGGCGGCATCTTTCCTGCGGCGCAAGCGACATCCACAGTTTGGACTGCGCGCGTCTGATCCCGGCGTCAGTGTCTGTCAGAAATTGACTTTGCCGTTTCAAGTTGTTGCCCCAATCCTAGTTTGACGGTCCATTCGTTCAAATAAGCTTGGTCCAGAAGGTCATCGGCATTGGCAAGGATCCCTGCAACGTCTTCAATCTGCCGTTCAGAACCAGATTTCCGCGACCAATCAAGTTTTGCAATGATCAGATCCTCTCTCAAGATCAACCACAGCCGCATATCGCGTGTAAATTCAACCTCTTGTCTTCGCGAAAACGATACCGTTTCATAGTTGCCGCTTTTCAGTAGGACGCAGTCGATCTTTACCAACTCGCGTTGATGAATCAGGTTAAACATTCCACGCGCAGAGGTGGCGCGCCTCGCCGATCCGATCGGTATATAGTAATCGCCATCAAACGCAGCGATAAACCGTTGAAGATCTCGCTCGGTCAAGTTAAGTACGATGTCAATGTCCACCGTTGAGCGAGGGATCGAATAGTAACCGAGAGCCACCGATCCCGTCAACATGTAGTCCAAGCCGAGCTTCTCAAACCGAGATACGACGTCTTTCAGGACATCGATGAAATAGTTATCGCCAGCCACACGACGAATTTATATCAAAATCCACGAATTGTCAGTCGATGTTGAAGTACTTCGCTTCCGGATGATGGACGACGATCGCCGACGTCGACTGCTCCGGATGCAGCTGAAATTCCTCGGACAATTCGACACCGATCCGTTCCGGCTGCAGGAGTTCGAAGATCTTCGACTGATCCTCAAGATTCGGACACGCCGGATAGCCGAAGCTGAAACGCGATCCGCGGTAACCCTGCTTGAAGAGCTTAGCGAGTTCCGGAGAATCGTCGCCGGCGATCCCGAGTTCTTCGCGGATCCGCTTGTGCCAAAGCTCCGCGAGCGCTTCCGCCGATTCGACCGACAGTCCGTGAAACAGCAGGTAATCCGTGTAATTGTCTGAGTGAAATAGGTTTAGCGAATGTTCCGACGCCTTGCGGCCCATCGTCACGAGCTGCAGCGCGACGACGTCGGTCCGGTCGGATGCGAAGTAGTCGGCGATGCAGAGATTCTTCGATCCGCGCTGGTCGAGCGGCTGGCGCGGAAACGTGAACCGCGTCCGCTCGGACGATTCGTCATCGCTCAGAACAATCAGATCGTTCCCGTCGGCGCGGCACGGGAAATAGCCGTAAACGAGTTTTGCCTCGAGCAGTTTGTCGCGGATCGCCTTCGCCTTCACCTCGCGGTATCGAGGATAGACCTCGTTCTCGAGAATTTCGGCGTATTCTTCACTCGACTTCCTTCCCTGCTTGTACTGCCATTGCCCTTTGAACAGCGCGGTCTCGTTGATAAATTCGAAAACCGTGTTGAGATCGGTGATCTCGACAACCCGGGAGCCATAGAACGGAGCCGACGGCAAGGAGTCGAGACGGGCGACGTTCGACCGGGTCGTATGCTTCAGACGATTGTCATGCACCTCGCCGCGGCTTGATACGCGCGCCGCGACCATTCCGAGTTTCGCATCCTCGCCGACCAGATCTTCCGAATCCGAAACAGTGGAAATCACCTCGTGGTCTTTCTCCCCTTCCCCCGCTCGCCCACTCTCCCGCTCACCCGCGCCGCCGCCGGCGATCTCGTCCATAGCGTGCAGGCCGTCGAAGGCGTCGCGGGCATAGAAGAGCTTACCGCCGTACAAAGGTACAAGGTCGTTGTCGACGTACTTGCGGTTGAGCGCCGCGCCGCCGAGGATGACCGGAACGCTGATCCCGCGCTCGTTCATGATCTCGAGGTTGTCGCGCATGATCAGAGTCGATTTCACGAGCAGTCCCGACATCCCTATCGCGTCGCCACCATGCTCGTTATAAGCGTGCAGAATGTCCTCGATCGGTTGTTTGATACCGAGGTTGACGACACGATAGCCGTTGTTCGTGAGAATGATGTCGACGAGGTTCTTGCCGATGTCGTGGACATCGCCCTTGACCGTCGCGAGTATCATCGTCCCCTTGTTCGCTCCCTCGACCTTTTCCATGAACGGCTCAAGGAACTTGACCGCCGTCTTCATCGCTTCGGCCGACTGCAGGACGAACGGCAACTGCATCTGCCCGGAACCGAACAAGTCGCCGACAGTCTTCATGCCGTCGAGCAGGATGTTGTTGATGATCTCGAGCGGTTCGTAGGTTTCGAGCGCATTGTTCAGGCTGTCCTCGAGCCCGATCTTTTCGCCGTCGATGATGTGCCGTTTGAGCTTTTCTTCAACCGGCAGGTTCGAGATGTCGGGTTTGATCGATTTCGCCGTTTTGCCTTCGAAGAGCGTTGTGAATTCGGCGAGAGGGTCGTACGTGCAGATGTCGCCTTCGAACTTGCGTTTGTCGTAGATCAGTTCGAGCGCGACGTCGATCTCGTGCTCATTGAATCGATTGAGCGGCAGGATCTTCGAGGCGTTGACGATCGCCGAATTCATTCCGACCTCGACGCATTCGTGGAGAAAGATCGA
>JAKOSS010000393.1 GCA_029777145.1 Acidobacteriota bacterium
CCCGATTCGCCGAACGTTCAGGAAACCGCCGGCAAGAAAGGCGCGGTCCAGACGTTTCAGGATCTGCTGAAATCGCCGAACGACGAGGCTTTGTTCGAATACTACGCGACGTCGCAACTCGCGATCGTCGGTGTCGACGGCAAGATCAAGAACATCGGCGACCCCGGAATTTACGATACCGCGGACCTTTCGCCCGACGGGAAGTACATCCTGACGTCGCGCGTCAAGCGCCCGTTTTCGTACCTTTTCCCCTATTTCCGCTTCCCGAAGGACGTCGAAGTCTGGGATCTGCAGACGCGCAAAGGCTACAAGGTCGCGAGCATTCCGCTGCAGGACAATCTCCCCGTTGGCGGCGTGACGACGTTCCCGCGAAGCTACGGTTGGATCCCGACCGAACCGGCGTCGCTGATGTGGGTCGAGGCGCTCGACGGCGGCGATCCGCGGACAAAGGCCGCACAACGCGACAAGATCATGCGCTCGGACGCGCCGTTCACCGGCGACCCGAAAGAGGTCGTCCGCACCGAACAGCGCTATCAGGGACGCGTCTTCGGCGAGCGCGATGGCCTGATGTGGTTCTACGATTTCAACCGCGACACGCAGTTCCGGCGAGTTTTTCAGATCGACTACCGCAATCCCGGAACGCCGCGGCTGATCTCGAACCTAGGCATCAGAGACAATTACAACAATCCCGGACAACCGGTCATGAAACGGCTCGCGAACGGCAATTCGGTCATCCAGATGAATGGCGGCGATATATTCATGAGCGGACAGGGCGCATCGCCCGACGGCGACCGGCCGTTCCTGCGCCGGATGAATCTTGAGACGTTGAAGACGGACGAGCTATTCCGGTCGGACAAGAGTTCTTACGAGACCTTCGTCGCGCTGCAGAATGAAGACGGTTCGCAGTTCATCACCCGCAAGGAATCGCCGACCGATCCGCCGAACCTTTATCTTCATCAGCGATGTCCGCCAAACACGAACTGCCTCGCGGTTTACGACCGAAAGTTCACCGATTTCTCGGATCCGTCGCCGCAGTTGCGCGGGATCACGAAGCAGCTCGTGAAATACAAGCGGAAGGACGGCGTCGATCTTTCGTTCACGCTTTATCTGCCGCCGGGTTACAAGCCCGGAACGCCGCTCCCGACCGTCGTTTGGGCATATCCCGAAAGTTACACCGATGCCTCGACCGCCGGACAGGTGACGGGTTCGACGAACCGATTCACGCAGATCGGCAGCTATTCGCACCTGTTCTTCCTGCTCGAAGGCTATGCCGTCCTCGACGACACGTCGATGCCGATCGTCGGAAAACCCGAGACGAAGAACGACACTTTCGTCCAGCAGATCGTCGATTCGGCACAGGCTGCGATCGACAAGGCAGTCGAGATGGGTGTCACTGACCGCAACCGCGTCGGCGTCGGCGGGCACAGCTACGGCGCGTTCATGACGGCAAACTTGCTGGCCCATTGTGACCTCTTCCGCGCCGGCATCGCGCGTTCCGGAGCATACAACCGGACGCTGACGCCGTTTGGATTCCAGGATGAGGAACGAACCTTCTGGCAGGCGCAGAAGGTCTACGAGGACGTCTCGCCGTTCTTCTTCGCGGACAAGATCAACGAACCGCTACTGATGATCCACGGCGTTGCCGACAACAATCAGGGAACATTCCCGATCCAGTCCGAGCGCTTGTTTGCCGCGATCCAGGGCAACGGCGGCACGGCACGGCTTGTGATGCTCCCGCTCGAAGCGCACGGTTATTCGGCGAGGGAGTCGATCGAGACCGTCCTGGCGGAGCAGATCGAGTGGTTCGACAAATGGGTTAAGAACGCCAAATGATTTGAGATTCAAGATTCAAGATTCAAGATTCAAGATTCAAGAGAAGCGGAGTCGTAGGTATTCATTCTTGAATCTTGAATTTTGAATCCCTGAACGCGGAATAATCACTCCTGATTTGCTAAAATCCGCGGTATCCGTGAAATCCGCGGCCGTGTTTTTCGGCAGAAATTCGACAACGGCCGCATTTGCGCATATTGTCAGGCTTGAATCTTGAATTTTGATTCTTGAATTTTGAATCCAATGAAAAAACTCGTCGCCTTTTTGCTGTTACTGATCTTCTCCCTTTCCGCTGCCGCGCAGACGATGCCTGCCGGAGCCGATCCCGTGCTTTGGGCGAAAGCCCTGAAGATCCACAAGAAGGCGATCATCGTTGACGGCCACAACGACATCACGTCGCCGATGGTCGACGAGGACTTTGACCTTTCGACGAACTCGATCGGCAAATTCCACATGGACGGCGATCCGTTTCATACCGATCTCAACCGTTTCCGCCTTTCGGGGATCACCGGCGAGTTTTTCTCGATCTACGTTTCCGGTGACACGCTCAAAACGGGCGGCGCGATGCGGCGCGCGATGGACCTCATTGACGCGACATACCGCGAGGTCGAACGGCATCCGGAACTGCTGATGTCGTGCACGACGGCCGACGAGATCCGCGCCGCGAAAAAGGCAAACAAGATCTGCGCGCTGATGGGGATCGAGGGCGGTTACGCGATCGAGAATTCGCTCGGCGCGCTCCGCAACTTCTACCGGCTCGGCGTCCGCTACATGACGCTGACGCACAACGTCACGCACGATTGGGCCGACGCGCACCATGACACGCCGAAAAACAACGGCCTCGCGCCGTTCGGAAAAGAAGTCGTCAAGGAAATGAACCGCCTCGGCATGCTCGTCGATATTTCCCACGTCTCCGAGAAGGTCATGAACGACGTGCTCGACATCACGACGGCGCCG
>JAKOSS010000394.1 GCA_029777145.1 Acidobacteriota bacterium
ACCCGCGTTGTCGGCGTCCACGCCCACAATCCGCTCGGGATCACGTTCGCGACCGATGTTTACGTCCACTTCTACGGAAAGAAATCAGAGCCGGTCAACGCCGCCGAATTCCGTCGGCTGATCACGCACGACGCGATCCGGAAGCATAAGGATCATTTGAAGGTGATCGTCGGCGGGCCGGGCTCGTGGCAGATCGAGAAAAAGCACCTCGTCGACGAATGGGGCATCGACTGCGTCGTTGAAGGCGAAGCGGAAGACATCGTCGTCGATCTCTTCGAGCGCGCCATCCGCGGCGAGTCGCTGCCGAAACGGATCGAGGGAAACTCGCCGCCGATCGACCATATCCCAACGACGAACAACCGCTCGACCTTCGGAGTTGTCGAAGTCACGCGCGGTTGCGGCCGAGGCTGCCAGTTCTGCTCGATCGCTCTCCGGAAAGGCAAATCGCTTCCACTCGAGCACATCCTCGAGAACGTCCGCGTTCAGGTCGCCGGCGGCGCCGAAACGATCACGATCACGACCGAGGACATCTTCCTTTACGAGCAAGGACCGAAGTTCGAGACAAATGTGCCGGCGCTCAAGAAGTTGCTGAAGTCGATCACGGAGGTCCCCGGCGTCAAGAACATCATGCTGACGCACGGCACCATCGCGCCGATCGTCCGAAATCCGGAACTGCTCGAGGAGCTTTCGCCGTACGCGGTCGGCAAATCCATCCACACGCATCCGGCATCGACCCATCCCGACAAACGATACAGCAGCCTTTTCGTCGGACTTGAAACCGGCAGCCCTCGGCTTTTCAATCAGTTCATGAAGGGCAAGGCATACCCGTACAGAGCCGAGCAGTGGCACGACGTCGTCCTCAAGGGAATGGATTTGATGAACCGCCACAACTGGTTCCCGTTCGCGACCTTCATCGTCGGACTTCCGGGTGAGACCGAAGACGACACGAAGCGCTCGCTCGATCTGCTTCACGCGCTGAAGGACTCGAAATGGGTCGTCATTCCGACGCTCTTCGTCCCGCTTGACGAGACCCGGATGGAAAACAACGACAGCGCGAAACTCGCGAATCTGACCGAACTTCAATGGGAGTTTTTTTTCACCTGCTGGCGCTACAACATCGACTTTTACCGCAGCGATCCGTCGTTCCAGCGAAGATTCAATTTGGGCGTCCCGATCTATTACTACCTTATGGGCAGACGCTTGTTCGGCAAGGAAATGAAGTATCCGATGATGCGTCTTGCGCATTTTCCGGAAAGCTATCTTAGCAAGCGGCTTTATCTCGATTTGCGCCAGCCAAGCAAACTCACGACCCCTGAATCGGTCGATATCCCGAACGCGGCGATGCGTCCAGCGCTCCCGGTTCTTGCCGACTAGCGCCACCGCATTGGACAGGATTCAACTTCGAATCTAGTATTAGGGCACTAGCTTTTCCAACACCCTGATTTCGCATTTGAATATTCAGCCGCCGATTAAGCGGATAAGGAAGATGATCCGGAAAGGAATCCGCGAATTTCCGCGTTGATCCGCGGCCAAGAAGATTATCCGAATGCATAAACCGGGTTAATCCAAACGAATCAGAAATGGACCAATGACAAACTTCAACTGGTTTGTGGACGGGAGCATCATCGGGCTTTACCTGCTTTTGGCAATGTCCGCCGGGATCTACGTCCGCAAGTTCGTCGGAAAGGTCGACGACTTTCTCGTCGCCGGACGCGAGATGAACGTCTATCTCGGCATCGCTTCGCTCGCGGCGACCGAATTCGGGATCGTGACCTGCATGTACACGGCCGAGAGCGGCTATAAGTACGGCTTTGCCGGAGTGACCCCCGGCATCACGATGGCGCTCGCGATGCTCGTCATCGGCTACAC
>JAKOSS010000395.1 GCA_029777145.1 Acidobacteriota bacterium
ATCGGCGAACAGTAGGTGATAATCATTCTCCTTTTTGCGGTTCATCCACGCGTCGAACGCCTCGTCCATGACAACAAAACCCATCCGGTCAGCGAGATCGAGCAGTTCGGGCGCGGGCGGATTGTGCGACGTCCGGATCGCATTCACGCCCATCTCGCGCATGATCTCGAGTTGCCGTTCGAGAGCGCGGTAATTTACGGCAGCGCCGAGCGCGCCGAGATCGTGGTGATTGCAAACTCCCTGCAGATAAAGGCGTTCGCCGTTTAGAAGGAATCCCTTTTCGGCATCGAACTTGATCGTCCGGATACCGAACGGGGTCTCGTAGGAGTCGACGGTCTTTCCGTCTTGAACGATCTCGGTCAGCGCTACGTAGCGGTTCGGAGTCGCGACGCTCCAAAGACGCGGATTGGCGACCCCGAAATTCGCTGCCAGTTTGCCGGACGAGTGTGCGGCGAGTGCTTTCAGATCCGCATTCGCCGTCGAGATCGGCTTTGCGACGCGTGCGCCATTCGAACCGATCTCGAAAACAGACGTCCGGATGCGGATGTCGGCGGCCTTTTCGGAGTCGTTGTCGACGGTCGTTTCGATCTTTACCGTCGCCGCAGTCTTTGAAACTTCGGGAGTCGTGACGTACGTCCCCCATTGTCCGACGTGCACCGGCGACGTCCTGACGAGCCAGACATTGCGGTAGATCCCCGCGCCGGGATACCAGCGCGAGGATTCCGGAAGATTTTCGACGCGGACCGCGATCGAGTTCTGCTTTCCGAATTCGAGGAACGGCGTCAGGTCCAGTCGGAAGGACGAATAACCGTAAGCCCATCCGCCGACGAATTTGCCGTTGACCCAAACCGACGGATACGACATCACGCCGTCAAAATCGATGTAAATCCTTTTTCCTGAATCACTTGCGGGAACGTTGAATGCTTTGCGGTACCAGCCGGCCCCGGTGAGCGGGCGTTTGCCGGTTTCGCCGGGAAGTTCGCGGATGAAATCACCCTCGATCGCCCAGTCGTGCGGAAGATCGAGCACGCGCCACGACGAATCATCAAAATTGCGTTGCGTGTACGCGACGTCTTCGCCGATATTTCCGGCCGGCCGATCGAACTTCGCTCCCGACGTCAAGACGAGATTGTTGCCAGATGCGCGGATCCAATCCTTTATCTTGGCGTAGCTGAGGGCGCCGGCGGCATCCGCCGGATCGTCGCGTTTGAACCGCCAGCCGTCGTTGAACGAAACACGCCCGCCAGGCTGGGCAACGACGCTCCAGCAGGCAAGAAGGATAATGATCGATGCGAGTACGACTCTTTTTCTCATTGTTGTGTCCTCAAATATTGATCTTTCGCGGCGACCTGAAAGATCCAATTTGGCCTCGGATTAACGCGGAATTCGCGGATCTTTCTACTTCATTTTCCGGGCAATCACGGTCAAGATCGCCTCAATGTGTTCATTCGGCGACAAATCAGCCGATTCTTCTATCCGCGCGATCCTCGTAATCCGCGGCAAAACTTCTTCCGCCTAGTCGAAAATCCCGGTTTCGAACGGCCCGAAATAACTCGATTCCACCGGTCCTGATCTGAGTACGATCTTGTCGACCACGACTCCCGTGTCGACCGCGATCAGCTTCAGCCGGTGCTCGCCCTTTGTCAATTTTATTTCCCCGGTGCCGATCGAGACGGCATTCAAAACATTCTGCGACCACTGCTTTCCGCCGACATCCGAGTTCTTGTCGGCGGTCACGATCACCGGCGGTCCATTGTCGACCGAAACGGCGACTCGGAGGCCGTTTCCGGGCACGAGCGGCTGCGTCGGGACAAAGTAGATGTCGATGAAGAATTCGGGCGCCCAGGGCGAAATCGAGTACGAGACCGACGGCGCGTTCGACAAATCGCCAAGGAAACTTGCTGCGCGTTGCGGAAAAACAGAGATCGCATTTCCGGTGCGCCCGAGTCCGTTGACAGTCTTCCATTCGTATCCAGCCGATGCACGACTCTCCTGAAAATGACCCGCATCGATCGACACCTGTGAGTCGAACGTGAAAGTCGTGTACAACGGCTCAGGTCTGCGCCGACTCGGATTCAAAAGGTCGGCGTCCGACATCTTCAATATCGGAGCTGAAACACGCATGCTCGTCCATTGTCCCGGCCCCATTTCGGGCGACATGATCCCGCGCCATTTTCCGCCGGCGATCGATTCGTTGAAATCGCGCGTGTCGCGATCGATCGACGCGTTCGCTTCCCGAAATGCAGCGATCCACGCACCGAGTTCAGGATCGGCTGCGTTTCGCGAATCGTTTGCGAGTTCAGCCGCAAAGAACCGTTCGTTGGCATTCGCTGCCGACCTGACCGGATAAAGAACCAGTTCAAAAAAGGCGTCGCGCTTGTCGTCCGGCATCAGCTTCGCGATCTCATCCGCATCAGCACGGAGTTTCCGGTACTGAGCGAGGCGTTCATCGATCTCGGCGCGGTTCAACGCGCTCGGGCGCGGAGACTCGCCGGGCAAATACCACTGAAGATGCTCGGGTTTGCGCTGAAAACCAAGGCGGAAATAGCGGTCCATGACATCCCCGACGGTGATCCCGAAACGGTTTCCGAATTCCCGCGCGGCCCAAGATCGCAGAAACGTTCCCTGATCCTGAAGCTCCGGATCGTTCGGATCGTTCGCGAGCCGCATGAAATACTCGATCCCGATCTCGGCCGGCTTGATGTCGCCGACGTTGAGCATCCAGAAGCGGTCCATCCCGTTCACGAACGCCTTCGACATCTCCTCGCGGATCAGCGCCGGCGGCGTCGAATTCAGCCACAGATATGAAAGCGGACGGCCGAGGTACGAGATGTGATAGTAAACTCCGAATCCGCC
>JAKOSS010000396.1 GCA_029777145.1 Acidobacteriota bacterium
CCACGTTCATCTCGGCGAGCGCGAATGCTCGATCCAGCGCCGTCATCAAAAGGTCATCGAAGAATGTCCGTCACCGATCAATTCGGCGGAATTGCGCGAGAAAATGGGCGCGTGTGCGGTGATGGTCTCGAAGGCCGTCAATTATCTCGGCGCGGGAACCGTCGAATTTCTTGTTTCGGATCTCGACCGTTCGTTCTACTTTCTCGAAATGAACACGCGATTGCAGGTCGAGCATCCGGTCACTGAACTCGTGACGGGCTTCGATCTCGTGCGCGAACAGATCCGCGTGGCGTGGGGCGAGCGACTCTCGTTCTCGCAGGAAGACGTGGCCATGAACGGCCATGCTATCGAATGCCGCGTCTACGCCGAGGACCCCGACAGCAACTTTCTGCCGTCGCCCGGCACGATCAGCCGTTTGCGGCTTCCGGCAGGCAGCGGGGTCCGCGACGACGGCGGGATTTATGAGGGCGCCGAGATCTCGATCTACTACGACCCGATGATCTCGAAATTCGCGACCCACGGACGTGACCGCGCTGAAGCGATCGACCGCATGCGTCGTGCACTTGCCGAATACGAGGTCGGCGGCATCAAGACGACGCTGCCGTTCTTCCGCGACGTCATCGAGGACGAAGAATTCATCGCGGGCAAGATCGATACCGGGTTCATCCCGCGATTCAAGGAACGGCATAAAAAGGACGAAATAGCCGAGCGGGAACGCGACCTGGCGATCATCGCCGCGGCGTTGGCATCCGAAAAACCGGTTGCCGCGCCGTCGGCAAATGCCAATGGCAACGGGAGCGCTTCAAAGTGGGCGATGGTTGGTCGGTTGGCCGCTCTTCAGGGAAGGTTTTGATTGATATGGAAGAATTTTTGAAGCAATTGATGGGTAAGCGCGTCGACGTTTCTTGCGGCGCCTCGGCGGCCTTTCGGGGCGATGTGATCGACGTCAAGAACGGCGTGCTTTTTCTCCGGGACGAGAACGAGAACGTGGCCTATATCATCGTCGACAAGATCGCCGTGATCACGGAGATCAAGGAGCATTCGTCGCGACCGGGATTCGTGATCTAAGCTCTCTCCAAAAAGAAATCGGGCCCGAAGTCTTCCAACTTCGGGCCTTCTTCATCAACAAAGTTGACTCGCGCGGCGGAGACCGAACGAATCCGGCTTCTCAGTTGACAGGAACGCGGCGGAAACCGACGATGCGCTTTTCCCAATAGCCGGCAAACGGTGAATACGTAATGCCTTTGCTGGACGAAGCGTGATAGAAACCATTTTCGTCGGCAACGATCCCGATGTGTCCGAGTTTGTTCAGGAAGACCAGGGTGCCGAATTTGAACCGATCATCACCCGAAACGGGTTCGAATTGTGCCCAATAGCTACGAACGTTCGATCTTTCGAAATAGATCCCGGCTTCGTTGAAAACGCTCCAGACAAATCCCGAGCAGTCATAACGATTCGGACCAGTCGATCCCAAACGATAGGGAATTCCGTACTTGTTTTTGATCGACTGAAGCATGTTCGAGACGATTCCGCCGGTATACACCGACTTCGTCGTCGACGCTTCCATCAGCGGGCGGGTCGAACCTGTTTTTTTGACAAGCGGTTGGGTTTGGACCGGCTGGACATTGACATCGTTCGTCAGAACGGGCCGGCTCGTGCTTTGAACCGTCACTACGGGACGGTTGACCGTTGGGTTTGAAGTCGGCCTGCTATCGCCCGAGCGGACGACCCTTGGCCGGCTTTCCTGCGCCGATGTGACCGAAGCCGCGAAGAACGCGATGATGACGGCACACACACAGACGACAGGCGTCTTAGAAAAAATCATTAATAAAACTCCAAAATTCTTTTCTGTGGGAAGGGTCGGATCGTAGATCTGATCCGGGTAGCAAACCGCAAAATGAACGATGAAAACGGAGAAAATCTCCGGACTTGGTTCTTAAATTACTGCAAATTTTTTATTTGTGTTTTGTTTTCGCTTGGTTTGCTAAAGGGATTGTCGCTGATTGTGAAGAAAATTGCAAACGACTTCCGGAAATTCGTTCCCGAAGGGACGATTTTCCTTTGATTCGTCTAGTGGGCTAGGTGTTGTCCGCGGGATCCCGGCGACCGGGCCTTCATTATTGAAGACCCCGCCGCGCCCGTCCTCTCCGCCTTCGCCTTTCCGTTCAGTTGTCCTGTATGCCAATAGATAGTTGGAATCGCGAGGCCGTTCCACGAAAAAGACGCGGGCTCCAAAGAAACTTCGGTCCCGCGTCTAACTTATTGAATTTTCGACAGCTTACGCTGAGAACGAGGTCCCGCAGCCGCAGCCGCCGGTGGCGTTCGGATTTTCGAACGTGAAGCCCGATCCCATCATGTTCGACGTATAGTCGATCGTGATCCCGTTCAGATATTGCGCCGAGAACATGTCGACGAAGAGGCTGACGCCGCCCTTGTCGAGAATGAAATCGCCCTGGCGCGATTCTTCCTCGATATTGAGGCTGTACTGGAAGCCCGAACATCCGCCCGGAACAACACGGACCCGAAGCCCGGACGTCTCCGGAAGATCGTCCTCACTGGCCATGAATTTCTTGATCTCCTCGATCGCCGCGTCCGTGACGTTCATTTCGACTGTAGGTGCCGCAACTGCTGACATATTTGATTATCTCTCTCCTTGTTTGGTCAGACTCCGTTTGGAATCTTTACTTATTTGTCAATTTTACGAATCAAACCCCGATTTTGGCAAGCCCTAAAACCCGTGCAACAGGTAAATACCCACCAACACAATGGTTAGGACATTTACAACGCCACCCAGAACAGCCCCGAGCCATACGTACCAACGGCGCTGCGAATTGCGCGAGTAGTTGTAGCCCGACATGAATTCCGAATCGATCTCGACGTCCTCGACGTCCGGGATCAACATTCGCAGGATCAAATACGATGTGTACAGCCCGAGTCCAAACGGAATTCCCAGAAGAATCGCTACCCCTTTACCTTGGTCACGTGAAAAGATACGGATCAATATCCAGCTTTGGAACATCGCGATCAACACGACGCCGACCCACATCAAGACATTCAACAGAAGAAACACGGCGAGCGATCGCTTCAGATAGCTGCGGTCCGCGACGTCTTCGACGAACCGATTCATTCGTTCCGCAATGATCTCGTCGTCGCTACGCCTGTTCTTCGTCATCTGATCTATTATTTGGCTCTCGAGATCACCACCAACTCAGGCTTCATCGCTTCGATTGACGCCTGGCGCGCGACCTCGGCGGCCGTTTTGCGGAAGGCCTTCGCTTGCGGCGATTCCGGATCACTGACGACGACCGGAATGCCCGCGTCGCCGGCTTCGCGGACTTCGATCCCGAGCGGGACCTCGCCGAGGAACGGCACGCCCATCTCATCGGCAAAATTGCTTCCGCCGCCGCTCCCGAAAATGTCGTAACGCTTGTCAGGCATGTCCGGCGGGATGAAATACGACATGTTCTCGATCACGCCGATCACCGGAACGGCGACTGTTTCGAACATCTTGAGTGCGCGCCTGACATCAGCCAGCGAGACGCTCTGCGGCGTCGTCACGAGCACCGCGCCCTGGACCGGCACGAGCTGCGCCAGCGAGAGCTGAACATCGCCCGTTCCCGGCGGCATGTCGACGATCAGATAATCGAGTTCGCCCCAGTTCACGTCGGTCAGGAACTGCCGGACGATGCCGTGGAGCATCGGCCCGCGGAGGATCATCGGCTTGTCGGGCGGCGCGAGGACCGCCATCGAGATCATCTTTACGCCGTGGGCCTTGATCGGCAGGATCTTGCCGTTTTCGACGACCGGCTGTTTGTGCGCCGTTCCCAGCATCAGCGGGACGTTCGGACCGTAGACATCGGCGTCCATCAATCCGACCTTCGCTCCGTCAATCGCAAGCGAAACTGCGAGATTGACGGCGACCGTCGATTTGCCGACGCCGCCTTTGCCGCTCGATACCGCGATGATGTTCTTGACGTTCGGAAGCGCCATGTTGCCCGCGATCCCGCGGCCTTTCGGAACCTCGGCGTCCATTGTGACGGCAACGCTCGTGACGCCGTCGATCGCGCCGACGAGCGATCTCGCTTCCGTCTCGAACGCTTCTTTGACCGGGCACGCGGGCGTCGTCAGCACGATGCGGAACGAGACGTCGCCGCCGTCGATCCTGAGGTCCTTGACGAAGTCGAGCGTGACGATATCCTTTCCGAGATCCGGGTCCTTGATTCCGCGCAACGCATCCAAAACTGATTCTTGAGTGATCTGCCCCATACTTGTTAACTATTTCTCCGATTTACTAAAATTCGATTTTACAAATTTGCCCGACGATGAACAAAGACCGCAAATTGAAACTCTTCGGAGAACTCGCCGCCGAGGCCCGCGCGTGCCTGATCTGCGAGAAGATGCGGGACAAGACCGCG
>JAKOSS010000397.1 GCA_029777145.1 Acidobacteriota bacterium
CACTGGGAGACCTATTCCTACAACAACCGGATGCAGATCGAACAGATCGGACTCGGAACGACCGACTCTCTTCAGGACATCCTGAAACTCGAATTCGCCTACGGCACTTGGGAAACGAGCGGATCAACGGAAACCCTCAACCCCGAAAAGAACAACGGCGCCATGGCCCAGCAGAAAATCACCGTTCCGTCCGTTCCCGGCACATCGGGCTTTACGGCGACGCAGGAATACCGGTATGACATGCTGAACCGGATCCACGAAGCAAAAGAGACGATCTCCGGCAGCCAGACCTGGAAACAGACGTTTGTCTACGACCGCTACGGCAACCGAGGGTTCGACTCCGAAAACACGACGACGCCCGCGAACTGCACGACCGCGGTCTGCAATCCGACGTTCTCGGCGACGACCAACCGGATCTCGTCGAGCGGCTACACGTTCGACGCCGACGGCAATCTGACCGAAGACGCCGAAGGCTACCGGTTCGGCTACGATTCGGAAAGCCGCCAAGACGAGTACTTTGACAAGAACAACAGCAGTTCCACCCCCGATGCGACGTATTATTACGACGGCGAGGGCCGCCGTGTGAAGAAAATTTCCTCGACCGAGACAACGGTTTTTGTCTATGATGGAATCGGAAGAATGATCGCTGAGTACTCGACCGATCTGGCCGAAACCCAGCAGGTCAGTTATTTGACAACCGATCATCTCGGCAGCCCGAGACTGATCACCAACGAGATCGGGCAGGTCGTGAAACGTCAGGACTTCGCCGCGTTCGGAGACGAGACGCTGACGGCGGCCCGGGTGAGCGCTCTGGGCTATACGACGGCCGACGACCTCCGGCAGGACTACACCGGGTATCAGAAGGACACCGAATCCGGACTCGAATACGCCCAGGCCAGGTATTACAACACGGCCCACGGACGATTCACCTCGGTCGATCCATTGACTGCGAGCGCGACGATAAGGAGTCCCCAGAGCTTCAACAGGTACAGCTATGCACTGAACTCCCCGTACAAGTTCACGGATCCGTTGGGATTACTGGCGGTAGGATCAGGAAGCAAGTTCTTGGTGAGCTTGCTGAAAGGTCATGAGTCCTATGACGACGGTAAGAGCGCAGTCGGTGATGAAGACGATCCATTGAGCGTTGGCGGATTGATGAACCGGTTTCAAAAGTACTTTGAGATCGTCCGTGAAACTTATCTTCCGAGGATGGAGATGCAGATTAGTGGCGACTACTATAATCGTGGTGGTTACTATGAGGGAAGCGATGGTATTGACGACGGAAAGACGTACATCGTAAACGAAGGCGTTGATACGAGATGTCAGGCCAATGAGTCGGAGGAGGATCGTATGAAAAGGATAATAGCGAATTCGACACAGGTTGGCGGCTTGATTATTATGACTCGAACTCAGGAAACCTCCAATTCCACGACTAGTACTCTGACAACCGTTGGAGGAACAGGTAGCGTAAGAGGATATGCTTTGGAACCTGCCGGACCATCCACGACACAACGAAATCAGGATCGAAGAATTCCCACTGGAGTTTACAACCTGACGCCCTTCTCAAGCGCTGACCATCCCAACACCTACGTCGTATCGAACTCACAAGTAACGGCGAGTCGTAGGATTTTGATTCATTCTGGAAATGATGCAGAACATACTTCCGGATGTATTCTTCCCGGCAGTACTGCAGGGAACGGAACAGTTTCGGGTAGCAGAGCAAAAACAACCCAGTTGTTAAATTACATTCGACAAAATGAAGCAGGAGGAAGAGATGTACTTCTCATTATTCGTTGACTTAAATCGGCGGGTCCTATTGGTCCTATGCATTCTCGTATTTTTCTGTTCCTGTGACGGACAAATCACCGCGAG
>JAKOSS010000398.1 GCA_029777145.1 Acidobacteriota bacterium
ACTGACGTTGACACCATCGCAACTAAGGTGTTAGAACTCAGAACGTCAGCGCATTCGTTAATGCGTCTGACTTATTTTTTTCACTAATGGCTAAGAATCTCGTCATCGTCGAATCGCCCGCAAAAGCGAAAACGATCAATAAATATCTCGGCAGCGACTATAAAGTGCTGGCGTCGATCGGGCATATCAAGGACCTTCCGACCAAAGAACTCGGTGTGGACGTCGATAATAATTTCGAGCCGCATTACGAGGTCATACCGGACACGAAGAAACGCAACAACAAGAAAACGGTCTCGGAACTGAAAAAGGCGGCGAAGGAATCGGAAGCGATCTTTCTCGCGGCCGACCCTGACCGTGAAGGCGAAGCGATCTGCCAGCATCTGGCCGAAGAGATCGTTCCGAAGAAACCTGTCAAACCCGTGTTCCGGGTGATGTTCAACGAGATCACGAAGAACGCCGTTCAGGATGCGTTCAAGGAGCCGAAACAGGTCAACCAGAATCTAGTCGACGCCCAGCAGGCGCGCCGCGTTCTCGACCGCCTTGTCGGATACAAAGTCTCGCCGATCCTTTGGAAGACGATCGGCGGCAAGCTTTCCGCGGGACGCGTCCAAACGGTCGCCGTGCGGCTCGTCGTCGAACGCGAACGCGAGATCGAGAGTTTCGTCAGCACCGAATATTGGTCGGTGATCGCCAATCTGAGCGCGGCGCTTCCGCCGAAGTTCGATTCGAAACTCTACAAGATCGAAGAACTGACGGTGAAGACCGGCGGATTCGACCAGGGGCTGAAAAAGACCGAAACGCACATCGGCAACCGGGCGCTGGCGGAATCGATCGTCGAAGAGGCGAAACAGCAGACGTTCACCGTCGAATCGGTCGCGACAAAGGAGCGCAAACGCAACGCGACGCCGCCGTTCATCACGTCCAAACTCCAGCAGGAAGCTTCACGCAAGTTCGGATTCTCGGTGAAGAAGACGATGATGGTCGCGCAGAAGCTCTACGAAGGAATCGAGCTCGGAGCCGAAGGCGCCGTCGGTCTGATCACTTACATGCGTACCGATTCGACGCGCGTTTCCGATCAGGCTTTGAATGACGTCCGCGCTTACATCGGCGGCGAATACGGCGAAAGCTATCTTCCCGCCAAGCCGAATTTCTATAAAACGAAAGGCGGCGCACAGGATGCACACGAAGCGATCCGCCCGACGGACGTCAATCGCTCGCCCGAAAGTCTTCGCCAGTATCTGTCGCCCGACGAACTGAAACTCTATCGTCTTATATGGCAGAGATTTGTGGCGTCGCAGATGACGCCGGCCGTTTTTGATCAAACGACGATCGACATCCGCGCCGGCCGCTTCATTTTCCGTTCAACGGGATCCGTCCAGAAGTTCGATGGCTTCCTCAAGGTCTATCAGGAGGGACGCGACGAGAAACCGGACGAGGGCGACGAAGATGACGAAGAACGCAAACTGCCCCGCGTCGAGAAGGGCGAGGTCCTGAAACTGAACTCGATCACGGGCGACGAACATCACACCGAACCGCCGCCGCGTTACACGGAAGCGACCTTGGTCAAGGCGCTCGAAGAAAAAGGGATCGGCCGCCCGTCGACCTACGCGGCGATCATGACGACGATCCAGGATCGCGAATACGTCGAAAAACTTGAAGGCAAGTTCCATCCGACGCCGCTCGGCACGACGGTCAACGACCTTCTGATCGCGAGTTTCGACGATCTTTTCAACACCGCCTACACGGCGCGCATGGAAGATCAGCTCGACGAGATCGAGGACGGCAAGCTGAACTGGCGCGACGCGATGCGCGGCTTCTACGACAAGTTTGCGGCCGACCTCAAAGTCGCCGAAGAAAGCATCAAGAACAAGAAGAAAGCGTCGATCCCGACCGAACACATCTGCGAAAAATGCGGCTCGCAGATGGTTATCAAGTTCGGCCGTTTCGGACAATTCCTCGCCTGCTCGAACTATCCCGAGTGCAAGAACACCCGCGAGATCTCGTCGATGAAGCCGAAATCCACCGCCTCAACCGACGGTCAATCCGAGGTCAGCGATCCCAATTCTCAGACGGAAGAGGTTCCGGTCTGCGAGCTGTGCGGTCGGGAAATGGCGCTCAAAAAGGGCCGTTTCGGAGCCTTTTACGGTTGCACGGGTTATCCGGAGTGCAAGAACATCCGGAAGATCGCAAAGGGCGATCAGAAGCCGGTCGCGCCGCCGGTCGAACTCGACGAGACCTGCCCGAAAGACGGGGCAAAACTCGTCAAGCGTCAGGGTCGCTACGGCGAATTCATATCTTGTTCGAACTATCCGAAGTGCGATTACGTAAAGCGAGAAACGCT
>JAKOSS010000399.1 GCA_029777145.1 Acidobacteriota bacterium
CCGCAATTGTTGACGAGCGTGATGACGTTGGTGCCGCCGACCGCGCCCATCTGAATATCGCGCTCGCTGACGACGATCCCCTTTACACCGCGCGCACTCAAGGCATCGTACGAGTCCTTTTCGTTGGTTTTGAACCATGCGGACGAACCGGCGCCGATAGTCAGCTTGAAACTCCCCTTAGCCAACGGCTCGCCGGCGTCTTTGAAATTATAGGATTTCAGGACGAACTCGATCTCGTAACTGCCGGGCGCGGTTTTCGCGAGTACTGCCGGCAGTCGAAACGCGAACAGGTTCTTTCCGAAATTTGGGACGTCGGCAGCCGGATCAGGATTTGAAATCACCGGAACGATCATCGTCGTCGACTTCGACGAACGGACGACGTTCTGGTCGAAAGGGAACATCTCTTCCTCCAGCAGCTTTCCGCCCGAAGAGATCTCGGTCGTGAAGTTGACCGGTCGATTCTCGATCTTTAGCAACGACGCGATCGGCACCTTGAACGAAACATGTGCATAGATATGTTCGCCAGAGGTGAACTCGGTCGATCCGTCCGCAGATTTCGGCGATTTTGAGAACTTCACCTCGCCGTTTTGCGCGAGGCAATTGCCCGCGATGAAAAGCATCACGGTGAGCAACAGTGTTGTTTTTTGTTTCATAACGGGAATAAATGAAGTTGCTGAAAGTATAGACCATATGCGCAGGACGCGAAAAACTGGAATTGCAAAGAGCCGGTATATGAATCAGAATCAACCCATGAGTGAACCGAAGACGATGTCCGAATCCGGATACGATATCACGCCTCTTTCCGACGACGACCGGATGCGGCTTGCGGCCGATCTCGACGCCGAAGCCTACCGCGTTTTGATCGACCACGGCACGGAACCGGCATTCTGCGGCAACCTTACGGACAACAAACAAAATGGAACTTACACTTGCAAATTATGCGGTTTGCCGCTGTTCCGCTCGGACGAAAAGTTCAATTCGGGAACGGGCTGGGCGTCGTTCTACGCGCCGTTCGACAAGGATCACCTGAGATACGTCCGCGACACGAAGTTCGGGATGGTCCGCACGGAGATCCGCTGCGCGCGCTGCGACGGCCATCAGGGCCACGTCTTCCCCGACGGACCTCCGCCGACCGGTTATCGTTACTGCCTGAACTCTGCATCGCTCGATTTCTCTCCCGAGGGCGAGGTGATCGAGCTGAAGCAATAGACAATTTGGGATCTGCTTGGAGTTCCGCCTTCCAATTTACGATTTTGGATTTTGGATTTGGGATTCGGGATCTGCTTCGAACCTTGGATCTGGACTTGCGTGCGTGATTGGTTCCAACCGCTAGTAATTCGGGATGTTCTGTCCGAACGTCAACAAGTCGCGAAGCGACGGCATCAAGTAGCCGTGGACGTCAGTCCACGGAAAGGCGTTTGAGAATCTCCCGAGTCGCGACAGCGACGAAACCGCACTCTGGAATGGCGGTCTGGGAATGAGGATTTCGGATCATCCGAACGTATCGTGTGGAATCCGTCTGTTGCCGCATCGTCCTTGAACGTGTAGCCGATAGTTTTATGAGTCGCTGACGCGACTACCGATTCCTATTGCTCCTTACCGTGGACTGACGTCCACGTCTATTTCGGTGCCGTCGCGTTGCGACTGGTTGACGCTCGGATCCGATGCCGAGCCTACCTGCGGGTTCCGTCCTAGGCCGTCGAAAACACAAAAGAGGCTCACTAAAAGGGAGCCTCTCTCGATCTGTGATTGTGATCGTGAATCTAAACTGTCCCGCTCTCACACACACGGTCGCTGGCGCTCCCGGTTCTGACTCGGAACACCGACTTCAGCGGACAGCCGCGTGAACGCGGAACTCCAAACCTCGGAACACCAACTACTGGGGACCGCCGCGTAAACGCGGAACTCCAAACCTCGGAACACCAACTACCGGGGATCGCCGCGTAAACGTGGAACTCCAAACTCTGAACACCAACTACCGGGGAGTGCCGCGTAAACGCGGAACTCCAAACCTCGGAACACCGACTTCAGCGGACAGCCGCGTAAACGCGGAACTCCAAACTCTGACCACCGGCCACTGGCCACTGACCACTGTCTTCACTTTATCCGATCCTTGAACCGTTCGAACAATTCCGTCTGACGGCTTGTCAGCGGGATCAACCGGCCATCGATGAACAGGTATTTCACGTCCGTTCGCGGTTCGAGGATATCGCCCGTCGTGACGACGATATTCGCCAGTTTGCCGGTCTCGATCGAGCCGTACTTGTCGGCGATCCCGAGGATCTGAGCAGGATAAAGCGTGACCGACTTTAATGCGTCGTCCTTCGACAAACCGTATGCGGCCGTCATTCCGGCCTGATACGGCAGATCGCGGACGTTGCCGCCGTCCTCGCCCGTCGAGATCGCAAACTTGATCCCGGCCTGAGCCATCTTCGACGGCGCCTCCCAAAGCGAATCATACGGATCGTCGTCCTGGACCGGAAGGTTGAACGAGTTCGTGTAAATCACCGCGATGTTGTTCTTCTTCAGTCCATCGGCCGCTTTCCAGGCTTCCTGTCCGCCGATGATGATCGCCTTGAGCTTGTATTGCTCGACGAACTTGATGACCGCCGTGATGTCGCGCTCGCGCTCCGCCGTAAAGATCACCGGTTTCTGGCCGCGAATGTAAGGCGTCATCGCTTCCAGCCGGACGTCTGTGACCGGCGCGGGCAACGTTTTGTCGGCGTTGTACGCGTCCTGAATGCGCGCGTACGACTCGGCGTCACGAAACATCGCTTTCAGTTCCTCAAGCCTTTGGTCGCGACGGCGGACGAGCTCGTTGAAATCGACCCGTGCGAATCGGAACCCGCCGAATGCCGCCACCCGCGGAAAGTTGATGACGAGTCCGAACGTCGGCACGACCGACATCTGATCCTGGGTCGACCCCCAGAGATTGATAACCGCCGCCTGACCGGCGATCGTGCCTCCCGTCGGGAACGAAAGGACGGTCGTGATGCCGGCGATTCGAGTCACGTTGACGTGCGAGCTGTTCGGGTTGATCCCGAGGATCGCCTTCGCGTTCGCGTTTTGGTCGCCCACTTCGGCGACGTCGACCGTCGCGTTTCCGCCGAGCGGAACCTCAGACAAGCCCATGTGCGTCGCTGCGTCGATCATTCCCGGATAAACCGAAAGCCCTTTGCCGTCGATCGTTTCCGCTCCTTTCGGGACCTGAACCGTCGTCCCGACACCGGCGATCTTGCCGTCCTGGATCAAAACGGTCCCGTTCTCGATGACCGCTCCCGAAACGGTGACGATCCGCGCATTGACGATCGCGAAGGTTCCGGCGCGTCCGAGCACGTTCTGCTGCGAACCGTCACCCTGAGCAAAGATCATCAGGGAAAACAACGACACGAAAGCGCAAACATACAAAATCCGCATTCCCAAATCCAAAATCCGCATTCTCATTGATTGTCTCCCGTCAGTACTTCCTGATCCGCATCGTCGCGGTCCGAGATCCTTTTTTCGCTCGGAACCCGCGGCTGCGTCGTGCCGCCGCCGCTCGCCGGTTTGTTGACGTCGAGTTTTTCTAGATCCTGACGTTCTTTCTCGAGCACTGTTCGCTGCGCGATATCCTTTGCCCGGTCGAAATAAACCTCACCTTCGATGAACGTCGTCTCCGGACGTGAATAAATGCTGAACGGATGTCCGTTCCAGATCACCAGATCCGCGTCCTTGCCGACCTCGACCGAGCCCGTTCGCTTGTCGATCCCGAGCTGCTTCGCGGGATTGAGCGTGATCATTTTCAACGCTTCTTCTTCGGGAACGCCGCCATAACGCATCACCTTGGCGGCATCGATGTTGAGCCGGCGCATGCGTTCGTCGTCGTCCGAATTGATCGAAACGACGACGCCCGCCTTCCACAAAATGTAGGCGTTGTACGGGATCGTGTCGTAGGCCTCGAACTTGTACGACCAATAATCGGTGAAGATCGAAACGCCGGTTCCGCGCTTCGCGATCTCCGGAGCGATCTTGTAGGCCTCAAGGCCGTGCTGGAGCGTGGCGACGCGGAAACCGAATTCGTCAGCGATCTTGAGAAGGTTGAGATGTTCGTCCGAACGGTAACCGTGCGAATGAACGAGGCGTTTCCCTTCGAGAACCTCAACGAGGGGTTCGAGTTCGAGATCGCGCCGCGGTTCGACCTTCGTCTTGCCGGCCTTGAAATCGTCCCAAGCCTTTTTGTAGTCGCGTGCCCGGAGGAACGCGTCGCGGATCGTCTCCATCACGCCCATGCGGGTGCGCGGATAGCGCGGCGTCTGACCTTGCTGGACCTGAACATGCGTCCGTTTCGGGTTCTCGCCGAGCGCGAACTTGATCCCCGGCGGAG
>JAKOSS010000400.1 GCA_029777145.1 Acidobacteriota bacterium
CCAACCGCAAGACCAAAGCGTGGCCGCAAGGCTAACGGCATTATTCGTACAGAGCGATTGTCCGGGCTTCTTTCGTCAATTCCCCGGTACATTCTCGGAGTTCAATGAATTGTACGGCTTTGACGACGAGAAGGGTGCGGGACCTTTGTACGACCAGGGCGAGTCACAGATTCGTTTCTTTTTCGACTGTTCGGGAGTTTCACAACCGGAGAGAATCGAAAAATCAATTGGGATTGCAATTGATGGAAAATGGGACGCCGACGCCGTGAGCACGTTTCAGCACGCCGTTGTCGACCTGATTTTCGCGAATCCCGACGAATTCAAGGTCCAGCTATTAAAACTCACAGAGTCACGTGCGTCGGCATTTTGGTTCTTCATTCTTGATACTCCGGAAATTCAGGATCCGGAAGTACTGAGGAAATATCAGCGGATACGTACATTGTTTGCCGATGAGCCTAAGATGGTAAGAATGATTGATACCGAACGAGCGCGAATTGTTGCAAGGGGCCATTGAGTCATTAGGACACAATTAAGTTTTGTGGGGTAATACTATGCTCATCGGAGTTGAGGTCCGATGGGCATTTATTCTGACGACAAAGCGAATCAAGGAGAAATCAGATTCAAGTTTCTCTCCGATTCGGTACTGAAGGCGTTCGAGAAGGACGGCCGGAAGTACTGCCGTCTGACCGAGTCTTCTAACGCCGAGGACCTCGTCGGCGACGTCATGTCGCAGAGGGCCCTCGAGCAGATGAAATCGGCGGCCGTCGGGACGGTGATGTTCATGAACCACTCGACGAACGTTCCCGAAGACGTTTTCGGAACGGTCGCCGAGGCGACGGTCGAGAAGAAGACGGCGGATCTCGTCGGCGGAAGTTCGGGCGAGGTCTGTTGCCTTGAATATCTCGTCGAGGTCCAGACCGACAACGAGCGGGCGGTCAAGACCTGGCAGATGATCGGATCGGGCACGAAGCTCGGAGCGTCCGTTACCGTTCTTGTCCGCGACAAGTCTCCCAATCCCAAACGAAGCAAAGGCATCATCATCGAGGAGGTCGAGTACATCGAGACCTCGATCGTCGGCGTTCCCTGCAACCGCCAGTCCTGGGTTAGCTCGGCGCAGAAGGCGCTGCGCCTTGCCGAAAAGCGCGCGTCCCGCGCGACCGCAGAATCCGAAACAGAAGAGGAAGAAGTTATGTCGAAAGAAAACGCCGGCCCCGAGCCGCGCAAGTTGTCGCTTGCTTTCCCGCTGGCAGTCGCCGCGATGGAAAAGGGCCTTTTCGCATTTGGGAATGTGGATTTGGGATTGCGGATTATGATTCGCTCAATGTCGCACTCAAGCCGGTCACGGTCAAGGGAATGTTCAACGACATCCTCGAGCAGGAACCGAGTCTGTGGGAAATGATTTCGAGCGTGAGGAGCACGCGATGTGCCGATAGCACCGGGTGACGCCGCGAGGCGGAACCTGGTGTGTGCGTTCTCATGATGAATCGGAAGCGTGTGAAACAC
>JAKOSS010000401.1 GCA_029777145.1 Acidobacteriota bacterium
CGGCCGCGACGAGCGCCGCGACACGAGCGTTGTTCGCAAGCAATGCGATGTTCGATCTGAGCGTCCGGCCACCGCTGCGTTTGGACATTTCCGACAGCAGAAACGGCGTGATCTCTTTGCCGCGGACGCCTTTCGATTCGGCAAGACTGAGCGATTCGGCGAGGATCGCTTCGAGTTCGCCGCGCGGCACCTCGGATTCCGCCGGAACCGGAACGGCGAGCAGAACCGCGCCCGGAAGCTGAAGATCGTCCCGTGCGCGGATGATCTTCGCCGCGTCAGTTGCATTATCGACGCGCTCGTCGATCGCCAGACCGCTCGACCGGCTGTAGAACGCCGGAAGTTCGTCGCACTGCCAACCGACGACCGTGACGCCGTGCGTTTCGAGCCATTCGCGTGTCGCTTCGAGATCGAGCACGATCTTCGCACCCGAACAAACGACCGTGATCGGCGTTTGCGCGAGTTCGGGCAGATCGGCCGAAATATCCGACGCATAGCCGCGATGGACGCCGCCGATCCCGCCGGTAGAAAACACTTTGATTCCGGCGCGGTGAGCGACGAACGAGGTCGTTGCAACGGTCGTGGCGCATGTCAGTTTCAGGCCGGCGGCGACGGCGAGATCTCGGCGGGAGATCTTCCGAATGCCTTTCTCGGTGCCGATCCGTTCGATCTCGGCACCGCCCAGTCCGACGCGGAATTCACCGTCGAGGACGGCGATCGTCGCCGGCACCGCGCCGTTCTCACGGACCGTCCGTTCAAGCAGATTTGCGGTTTCGATGTTTCGCGGATATGGGAGTCCGTGGGCGATGACCGTCGATTCGAGCGCGACGACCGGCCGCTTCGATTCCAGCGCGTCGCGGACCTCTTCGTTGAATTCGATCTCCATTGGACGGCGGAAATATTAACGGATGAGATTTCCGATGCGCGAGAGCCGCGGATTCGTGATGCATCCGAGCATGCCGTTCTCGCTCGCTTTGCGGTCGCACGACCAATAAACGAACATCGCGCGTCCGATCACGAGGTCGCGGTGAACAAATCCCCAGAAACGGCTGTCCTCGCTGTTGTTGCGGTTGTCGCCCATCACGAAATACGAGTCGTCGGGAACTTTCATCGACTTTCCGGCGACGCAAAAGTTCATGTCCGACGTGTCGACGGCATTTCGCTCCGCCGCCTGCATCGAACGCGCGGAGTACATCACCGACCATTGCGAACCCTCAGGTGCATCGTATTCCCGGTTCGGGACCTCGGTCGTGTCGCTGACGTTGTCCGCGACGAGCCGCCGTTCCGGCAAGAGTTCACCGTTGACGTACACGTGATTGTCGCGGAATTCGACGCTCTCGCCCGGAAGACCGATGACGCGCTTCACATAGTTGACCTGAAACGGCGTGATTCCGTGAGCGCGGTCGCTCGCCGGATCGACCTTGTTACCGGGGTATTTGAAGACGATGATGTCGCCGCGCTTGATCTCGCGCTGCGGAAGCAACGGCACCGGTTTGCCGCCGGGGGCGAACACGAATTTGTTGACGAGCAGGTAGTCACCGATAAGGATCGTGTTTTGCATCGACCCGGTCGGAACGGTGACCGCCTGGATGACGAACGTCATCCCGAACAACGCCATGATGAACGTCACGACCAGCGATTCGAAGTATTCGCGAATCGTCGATTTCGGCGGAGCCGCCTTCGTCGGTTTCGCGTTTTCGGTCTTTTCTTCAGCCATAAGAAATCGGAAAACAAAAGGATAAAACAATTCAGCCGGTTTGTCCTTTTTCGGGATTCTCTTTTTGTTCGAGGATCTCGAGGGCGGCCCGGGCAGCCGACATTTCAGCCTGCTTGATCGAAGCGCCCTGTGCTTTTGCGGCTCCGTCTTCCCAAACGGCCTCGACGAAGAAGGTGCGGTCATGCGGCGGGCCTTCGGTTCTGACGACCTTATACGTCGGTGCCCGAAGTTTGTTCTTCTGCAAGGTCTCCTGCAGCAGCGTTTTGTAATCGAGCGTGTTCTGCGGAGTCGCGCCGCGCAGTTCGCCGGCGTAGATACGTTTGACGGCGAGCCGGGCCGCGACAAAACCGGCGTCGAAGAAGATCGCCGCGAGGATCGCCTCGAGCGTATCCGCGAGCAACGCCTGCTTGCGCCGACCGCCGGTCTTTTCTTCGCCGCGCCCGACCCTCATGTATGATCCGAGGTCGAGGTTTGCGGCGAGCCGCGCGAGCGTTTCGGTGCTCACGAGGTGGTGTTTCATAAGCGTCAGATCGCCTTCGCTGGCATCCGGGTTGAGCAGAAACAGCTGTTCGGCGACGGCGAGTCCGAGGACGGAATCTCCGACGAATTCCAATGACTCGTTCTGCAGTTTGCGGACTTCCTCTTCGGAACCGTAGGGGCTGCTTTCGTGTGCCCACGAGCGGTGCGTCAGGGCGCGTTCGAGCAACTCGATCCGTTTGAACCGGTGAGAAAGCAATTGCTCGAGTTTTGCGAGACTCTTCGACATTTGAGGCCGGAAATCAAAAAGCCGGACGCTTTTTTTGTAGCGCATCCGGCCTTTCGAATCAAGACTTAACTTGTTGTTGGATTATTTGTTTCCACTCCGCCGCGGCGTGGTCTTCTTGACGGTGGTCGCCGCCGTCTTGGCTGCGGTCGTCGTGGCACCGGTCTTCACCGGTTCAGTCGTCGTATTGGTCGTCTGTTTCGTGTCGGTCGTCGAAGTCGTTCCTTCGAGGACGACCGGTGCCGGAGCATTCGACGGATCCGGCATCGGATTCGCGATCATGTCCGAGACATACTTGTCGAGACCTTCGACCTTGCCGTTGAAGCGGATCTTGTAGAGTTCCGTCAGCGTATCGCCGTACTCGGTCTTCTTCGTGGCATCGGTCGCCAGCGTTTTGGCGCGTCCAAAAGCATCAATCGCGCGGTCAGCGTAGGCACGGGCCAAGCCGAGCTTTTCTTTTGCTTCGTCGGTCGGTAGCTTGTCTTCCGTGGCATCGACAAGCTTTTTGTAATCTCCGAGAAGGTCGGTCGCTTTGCCGGTGTACCAGTAACCGATCTCCGCAAACGCCGCCGAATCAGTCTTCTTGTCGCCGAGACGCGTCGCTTTGTAAATGTACGGGATACCGGTGTCCTTGTCCTTCATCTTGACGACGTACGTGTAGCCGATGAAGTAATTCAGCCAACTGATCGCATTGTCGCGGGTGTTGAAAGGCGCCCACACTCCGAATTTCGTGGTCGATGATCCGACACCGGAATCAAGCATCTGAAGAGCAGTCTTCGAAAAACTGATGGTCTCCGGCCCGTACTTGTCGCTGCCGGCAACGACCAGATCGTAAAGGGCCGAGGCGTGCGTCAACGACAAGTCGAGAAGCAACGGCTTGTTTTCTTTCGTGGCCGGATCGTTCATGATCTCCTTGCTGACCGCGAAGAATTCGTCCCACTGCTTGGCGTTGTACGTCGAGTTGTATTTGGCGGTGCGCTGACAGAGTCTTACGACTTCCTTTTCTTTGGCGGCGCGGGCCACGACCTTCTTCACCAGTTCCGGATTGAGTTCATCGTTCGCGAACTTGACGCCAATGAACTCACCGATCTCGACCGCCTTGCCGCGGTCGCACTCCGGTTTCTTGAGTTCCGCGCTGAACAACTTCACGCACGCTTCAAGATCCGGGCACATCTCCTGCTGCGTCGTATCCTGCGCGTTCGCCGTCAAAATCCCGACGCCCGTCATGAATACCGTCAACGCAAAAACCTTAAAAAACACTTTCATCTGAACAATCCTCCAAACAAGTTAAATCCCTGCCTTTCCGTCTTCCGGAGCGTTGGGTTTCAACGCTTCGGTATGCGTGAACATAGATGTCCCGCGCCGCAAAAAAGGTTGCAATATTAATGCTGTTTCCGGCATGGCAACCCGGACCAAAAGGGAATATTCGCGCCTACGGCGGAAAGGTAAATAATCACGTAACTTTTGCGTTTGTGTCAAGCGTAATAATGCCTTGGTTAATAAGAGAACAACCCCGAATCATAACGAATTCGGGGTTGTCGTCGTCTAATCGGATGATGGTCAAGGCTTTACAAAATCACATGGCACTTAAGCGGTTGACCAATCAGTTGCGGGTCACGACGCGCGGTCGGGTAATTTCCTGCGATTTTGGAGTGATCACGATCGTCGGAAACAGCTCCTGACTGTTCTTCGGAGCCGCCTTTTTCGGATTCGGCGTGTCCTCTTTGCCCTTCTTGCCTTTTCGAAGCGTTCCGATCTCGTCGTCCGAGTCTTCCGTCCGCGCGTCGTCGAGCTTCAATGACGTCTTCGCGTCGACCTTCGGTTTCGGCTTCGGTTCGGTGTTGACCTTCGCCAACGGCGTCGTTCCGACCCGCTGCGTCAGTCGCGAACGCAGCGCGTTGTAGATTTTTCCGGCAACAGCCGCGGCGTATTTGCCGCGCTCCGACTGGCCGCGTGTGATGACGACGACCGCAAGCCGGGGACTTTTTGCCGGCGCGACCGATGCGAACAATCCGAGCCATGATCCCTGGCCGATGCACGATCCGGTCTTTCCGGCGATCCCGAGCGAAGCGTCGACGCCGTTCCGGGCCGTTCCGTAAGCGGCGGCGCCGATCATTCCGGGCAAAACCGTTTGAAGCGTGGATCCCGGAAGTTCGACCACCCGTTTGTACGATCCGCGAAATGCCGCCTTCTCATACCCGGCGCGAGGCAGCTGCGGAACAATGATCCGGCCGCCGTTCGACAACGCCGAAACGAGGACGGCGAGCTGGAGCGGAGTGACCTGAAAATCGTCGCCGTGCGAATAGATGCGGGCGTTGCTGTTGCCGTACGGAAGCCGTCCCGCGGTTTCGCCCGGCAAATTGATCCCGGTCGGAGCACCGAGCCCGAGGATCTTCGCGTAGTCGATCATCTTCGCGTTGCCGACGTTGACGCCGACCCGCTGAAAGTACGCATTGTTCGAATAAGCGAGCGCGTCGTCGAGTCCGATCGCAAGGTTGCTTCCGGCGACGCTGCCGTCGGCGGTGATGACGCTTTCATTGATGCCCGCAACGGACGTCACGAGCTTGATCACGGAGCACGGCTTGAAGCTCTGGCGAACTCCCCAGTCCTGATTGACGATCGTCAGCACGCGTCCGGTTTGAGGCTCGAGGACGACGACCGTTCCGGCCTTCGAGCCGAGCGCTTCGACCGCCGCGCGGCGAACCTCAAGGTCCTCGCCGTCGGTGACGTCGACCGAGATATTCTCGACCGTGCTTGTCCGCAGTCCTCGCTCGAATGCAAGCCTCCGCGCCTGCGCCTCGCGGGCGGCCTGTTCACGCTTGCGCCGTGCTTCATCAGCAGCTTTTCGCCGCGCAAGTTCGGCCTTCTTCGCAGCCGCGGCCTTGGCGGCTTCGACGCGTGAATTCTTGTTCGAGGACGTCTTCTTGACGAGCGGCGCCTTTTTCGTCGGGGTCTTGCTCTTCTGCGCAAACGCCGAGAACGGAAGCACAAGCAGGATAAGGGTCGCAATGATCTTCATGGACAACTTTCGAGGGGGCGACGACATCGGTAATACCTCGGTTAGGTAAATCGGGAAGCTGTAAAGGAGAGCGAAAACGTTGATGAAATCGAGCAGCTTTCGGTTGCAGCAATTATTTGCGCGAAAGCCACTAAAACTATAACATTCCAAGCGACCAGCGGCAACAATTAGCGTTGCCGGGCCGGCGCCGGCGACACATCATGCTCTCTTCGGATCGTGTCCCGCCGGTCGGTATCCAAGATCACAAATGTCAATTCTCGATACATTTCGCGGCCGACTCGTGATTATCCTCGCGCTTTTGCTGATCACGACGCTCGGCGTCCAGTATTACCTCAATCTAAAGACGCAGCAGGAGAATAATCTTCTTCGCGAACGCCAGGAACAGGCGCTCGTCGCCGGGTTCGCGCTCGCCTTCAGCAGCATCACTTCGAAGGAATATCTCGAGGTTCTTGTTCAGCGTGAAGATCAGCCCTTTTACGACGAGATGACCAAGGACCGGATCAAGGAAATCCTCGTCATCAACAACAAAGGACAGATCATCGACAGCCTCAACCCGGAGTACGCGCCGACGATAAATGACCGAAACGAGGCCGTGTACGTGAACCTGAGCGATATCAAGAATCTGCCCCCGCTGATGGAGTCGAACCGTTTGGGCGCGGACGCTTCAAGGTTTCCGAACGCGAAATCCGAAGACAATCAGGCCGACGGCGAGGCGCACGTTCTGCCGATCGATACCTCGTACGACGGTCGCTGGTACGCGATGGTCGTGCTTCGCAACGATCGCAGCGAGACGGCTTTCCGCGCCGCGCGTCCGCTGACGTACACGCTGCTGATTCTCCTTTTCTCGTCGATCATCACGATGCTGCTCGTGTGGCGTTTCACGCGGCCGATCGCGGACCTTTCGAACGCCGCGCGCGAAGTCGCCGGCGGGAACCTCGGAGTGCGGGTCAAGGAATATGTGAGGCGCGACGAGTTGGGCGAACTCGCTCTCCAGTTCAATGTCATGACGTCGGAACTCGAGAAAAAACAGGAGCTCGAAGCGAAACTGAAGGAAGCCGAAAAATCTGCGGTCGTCGGGCGGCTCGGATCGGCGATCGCGCACGAGATCCGCAATCCGCTCAATTATCTGAACCTGACGCTCGATCACCTGCGGGCGAAATTCGCGCCGGCCGATTCCGACAAACGCGCCGATTTTGAAAAGCTCACCGCTCAGCTGAAGGCGGAAGTCGCGCGGATCAACCAGCAGATCACGGACTTCCTCGGTTACTCGCGGCCGCCGAATCCGACGATCCGTCCGACCGATATCAGGAAAACTATCGAGGATTCGTTGCACATCATCGAGGTTCAGGCCGACGATCGGAACGTCAAGATCGGGCTGGTCGAACACGAGGACGTGCCGCCGGCTGCGGCCGACCCCGACTATCTGCGTTCGCTGTTCAACAATTTGCTGATCAACGCCGTGCATTCGATGGAACCGGAAGGCGGGCGGCTCGGCGTCAAGATCTCGCCGGACGGCGATTTCGTGCGGGTCGAGATCACGGACACCGGAAAGGGAATCCCGGCCGA
>JAKOSS010000402.1 GCA_029777145.1 Acidobacteriota bacterium
GAGATTCGGCGAGCGGTTTCCGCATCGCCGCGCCGGAAACGTGTTTGATCGCGTACTTTGAAAACGGATAGCGGCGCATGAAGATCCGGTGCGCGAGTTTGAGATCAGCATACGTTGCCATCGATTTCGAGCGTAACAGCAACGAGTCGCACCGTACAAACCGCATGGATTCGATCGAGCAGAGGCTTTCGCGGACGACGCGGATGCGGTCGAACGCGATTTCGCGGAATTTCCGAGTCGGTTGGCGACCAGCGCGCTGATCGCGCAACGGCTCCGACCGGCTTCAAACCTTCGAAAATAATCGTTGTGAAATGGCAAAATCGTTCTAAAATACAAAATCAATCCGAAGGAGAACCTATATGAAAAGATCGATCAGCGGTTTCGTTTTGCTTTTGGGCTTGCTCGCGCTCGGTTGCAAAACCGCCGCCCCCGCGCAAGCCGTCGTCGTCGATCCGCCCAAAACGCCGCTTTCAAAGGACGCTTTGACCGAACGGCTCGCGAAAAAGGGAGTCGTGGTCAGACCACCGCGGACGGCAGACATCATGAAACCGAATCCGCTCATGCTGGTCATCGAGTTCAATGGTTCGCCCGATCGATTCAATCTTAACCGGGAAGACTACGACTCGTTCCCGGCGTTGCTCAAGATACTGAAAGATGTTCGGGCCGACCGCGAAAAGAACGGCGTGACGCGTGAAGGTACCAACGAGATTGAGATGACGCTCACGTTCGCCCTTCCGGCGAAGAAGATCGAAGAGAACAATGCGGCCGGAATCGTGGTCGAGGATTTCGAAAAACTGATCGATGAACTCAAAAACGAGGGATTCGACAAGTTCGATCTCACGTTTGGCGACGAATTCGATGCTCCGGAAGAGTTCTCGCCGGGCAGCAACAACGGTGACAGCGCCCAAGGCGCGCCGGGCAACAACTCGAATTCTGGATCCGGCACGGATGGAACGGTCTCGGGGGGCATTCTCAATGGAAAAGCCGTTAACTTGGTGAAGCCACCGTATCCGGCGGCAGCGCGTGCCGTGCGGGCAAGTGGCGCGGTCAACGTTCAGGTCATGATTGACGAAAAAGGCGACGTGATCTCGGCGACTGCCGTCAGCGGCCATCCGCTGCTTCGCGCCTCCGCCGTTGCGGCGGCGAGGTCGTCTAAGTTCAATCCGACGCTCCTCGCAGGCAAGCCGGTCAAGGTAAGTGGGGTCCTTGTCTTCAACTTCCAACCGTGAGAGTTTGGGAAGTTGGAGAAGTTTGGGAAGAGCGAGTCGGAACCGGGAGCGGTAGCGACCAGCAAATCTATCCTTTGGGTGAACGGGCGAATTGGTTTCGATCCCCCATTCTCCCGTTCGCCCATTCGCCCACTCTTACTCGGACCCCGGATCTTCCGCCCGCTTACGCAGGCGGTACTGACACGCTTCCCCTTTTCCCCCCTTTTCCCTTTTCCCCTTTCTATTCTGCCTTGAGGACCCAGCCATCCGGATCGACGACAACCTTGCCGCCTTTCGTGTAGATCACGCCGGTACCGTCCTTCATCTGCACTTTTTGGCGCTGGCCGTTGATCGAGATCTCGACCGGCATCGGGAACGGCATGTTGTTCGGCGTGTTCCATTTCAGATCCACGCGGTCGCCGGTCGTGATCATCGAAAGACGCGGGAGCGCCGGCTGCCGGAGATAGATCTCAAAGAACCAACCGAGGTCCATTCCCGATTCCTGCTCGGCGATCGTCAAAAAGTCGTCGGTGTTCACGAAACGCGTCTGGCCACCGGTCTTGATCCGTTCCATCGCCTTCGTCGGATATGCCATGCGGCGCAGCGCGCGGAAGAACGCGTCGTCGCCGATCAGACCGCGCAACGTGTGAAGGACGACCGCGCCCTTGCCGTAAATGTCGCCGTCGCTTTTTACGAAATCAGGCGCCTGCAGATAGACCTCGTAGGCGATCTTCGACTCGCGCGGCGCGACCGGCTGCTTGTTGCGCGTCGCCTTGGCGCGTCTCTTCATCGCTTCGAGATACGCCTCGCGGCCTTTCGTATATTCGACGTACAACGTGTCCATGAACGACTGGAAACCTTCATGGATCCAAAAATCACGCCAGTCCGACGCCGTCACGAGATTCGCCCACCATTCGTGCCCGAACTCGTGGAACATCAGCCAATCGAAACCGTCCTTGTCGAACTTGAACTGATTGCCGTAGGCGATGATCGTCGAGTGTTCCATGCCGAGATGCGGCGTTTCGACGATCCCGAGTTTCTCGCCGCGGAACGGGAACGGCCCGAGATATTTCTCGAAGAACGCCGTGTATTTCTTCGTTTCGGCGATCAGCTTCGCGCCCTTGTCGTAGTCTTCCGGCAGGATGTAGAACTTGATCGGGATGATGTCGCCGGCGACGCTGCGCATGCTGTCTTCGATCACCTTGTACGGCGCGACGTTGAGCGCGATACCGTAATTCGCGATCGGGTTCGACATCAGCCAGTGATAGGTCGAAGTTCCGTCGGCGTTTTTCGCCACGCGCTGGAGTTTTCCGGCGGTCGCGGCGTAAAGCCCCGCGGGAACGGTGATGTGAAACGCGACCGATTCCGCCTTGTCCGACGGGTAATCCTTGCACGGGAACATCAAGTCGGCGCCGTCGTTCTGGAGCGCGGTCACGACCCA
>JAKOSS010000034.1 GCA_029777145.1 Acidobacteriota bacterium
ATCTCTCACAGCACACAAACCAACAACTACTTTCGGAGGCATCATTGTGGAAAAATTAGTCAAAATCACTGCATTTGTAGTCGTCGCTCTGACATTCGTTCTCGGCGGGCCCGAGGCGTCCGCGCAGGACAAAATGAAGGAGAAGACGAGAAATCGCGAGTTCTGCTCGGAGAATTGGTCGAACGGCGACAAGGTCTCGACGCGTGATCTCCGCGAAATGACGCTCAGCCCGGGCAGCCTGACCGTTGACGGAAAGCGTAACGGCGGAATCTCGGTCCGCGGCGAAGATCGTTCGGACATTCTCGTTCGCGCCTGCGTCCAAGCCTGGGCCAATACCGAGGCCGAAGCACAATCGCTGGCGAAGGGCGTCCGGATCGAAACGTCCGGCAGCGTTCGCGCCGAAGGATCGGGCGACAACTGGAGCGTTTCATATCAGATCCTCGTTCCGCGCAACACCGATCTCGATCTTCTGACGTCGAACGGCGGCATCTCAATTTCTGACGTCACCGGAACGATCAAGTTCACGGCAACGAATGGCGGCGTCAGCCTCGCGAATCTCGCGGGCGACGTCAAAGGCCGCACGACGAACGGCGGGATCAGCGTCAAACTCGGCGGCGGAAGTTGGAGCGGAAGCGGGCTCGACGTTCAGACGACGAACGGCGGCGTCAGCGTGCAGATGAGCGAATCGTACGCGGCGCGCGTCGAAGCCGGCACGACGAACGGCGGATTCTCGAGCGATTTTCCGGGACTGAAGGTCGAGAAGACCGATGAGAACCGCTGGTCGATGAAGAAGCAGGTATCGGCCGACATCAACGGCGGCGGCGCTCCGATCCGTGTCATAACGACCAACGGCGGCGTCAGCATCAAGAGCGTCAGGCTTTAACGCCCGTAAACGATCGTTCCGTTGAAGATCGTGTAGACCGGTCTGGTCTTTAGGATATCCAACGGATCGATCGTCAGAAGGTCATTCGAGTGCACGACGAGGTCGGCGAGTTTTCCGGCCTCGATCGTGCCTTTATCTCTTTCGGCAAATTCGGCGTAGGCCGACTCGTACGTGTGACAGCGGATCGCGTCGGCCATCGACAGCCGCTCCTGCGGGTTCCAGCCGCCCAAGGGATTTCCGTTCTCTTCCTGACGCGCTACCGCCGAAAAAAGCGTCCGGTACGGATCGATCGATTCGACAGGAAAGTCGGTCCCGAACGGCACGTGTACGTCATACGATTTCATCATGTGCCACGCATACGCCCCGAGAACGCGGTACTCGCCGAGCCGAGAATCGGCCCAGCGCTGATCGGTGATCGCGTGCGACGGCTGCATCGAGGCGATGATCCCGAGTTCCGCAAATCGCTTGAAATCCGACGGCGCAACGACCTGCGCGTGCTCGATCCGGTGGCGAGCAAATTGAGTTTTCTTAGGAAAGAAGTTGGTTCCCCACGAAATGGTCCCGTCTGAACTGCGTACCAACGGTGAATGGACGCTAACCTGAGGCACTGTTTGTATCTCCGCAAATCCGTCCAGCGCCATACGGTTCGCCCGGTCGCCGATCGCGTGGAGCGCGATCTGCCAACCTTCCTTGGCGCGTTCGACGATCATCCGCGTCAATTCCTCGGGTGACTTTCGCGGAATTCCCGAATTCATCGCGTCGTCCGTGAACGGCGCCAGCATCGACGCCGTTTTCGATCCGAGCGTCCCGTCAACGTAGCCCTTCAGCGCGCCGAGTTTCAGCCTTGTCGAATCGTCCTTGAAAGACGCGAACTCCTCACGTTGACGCTTGATCTCGGCGACGGAATCCTCAAAATTCTGCCATTCCGAAACCCGGACGGTCAGCTTCCCCTGCTTCATCGCCTCGCGATAAAGCTTCGTCGTTTCGTATCCGGAATTGTCCTGAACCGATGTGATCCCGTACTCGCGCGCCATCTTGAGCGCCAGTTCCAATCCCTTTCGCTGCTGTTCCATCGTCGGCTGCGGGATAAGCCGGCTGACGAGTCCCTGCGCCGTTTCCTTCAGAATTCCCGTCGCCTCGCCTTTCGGGTCGCGCTCGATCTCGCCGCCGTCGGGAGATTTCATCGCGGAAGTGATCCCCGCAAGTTCGATCGCTTTCGAATTTACCCAAGCGACGTGCCCGTCAACCCGGACCAGAAATACCGGATTGTTCGGTGCAACCGCATCGAGATCATTCCGGTTCGGGAACTTGCCGTCCCAGAGCGTGTGGTCCCAGCCGCGGCCGATCACCCACTCGCCGGGTTTTGATTCCTTCACCTTCGCGGCGACCTTTTCCTTCGCCGCCGCGAGCGACGGCGTGCCGACGAGATCGATGTTCAGCAAGGCGAGCGCTCCGCGGAGAAAATGAACGTGCGCGTCATTGAATCCCGGCGTTACGAGTTTCCCCTTCACGTCGAGCACTTTCGCGGCGTCGTACTTCGCCCTGAGATCCGCGGATTTCCCGACCTCGACTATACGTTCGCCGTCGATCGCGACCGCCTCGGCGATCGTCCCTTTCGCATCGGCGGTAAAGACCTTGGCGTTGACGATCAGCAAGCCGATCTTCCGTTTCGCGGCGGCCGGCGAAACGGACGGCAGCAGCAGCAGAAGAGTTATTAGTAGCGAAGTGATGATTCGTGACACGAGAGCATTATCAATTCTCAACTCTCAATTCTCAATTAACGGATAGTTGAAAGTTGAGAATTGAGACTTGATAGGTGATTCATGCGAAATATCAAATCTCAACCATCAATTCTGAATTATCTGTTAGTTGAAAGTTGGTCAATTCCCGAGGCGCGGTTAGAATCTGGCGTATGAAAAGGTCTTGTCTTCTCGCTGCGATCATCGGACTGGTGTCGGTCGTTGGTTTCGCTCAGATCCCTGTCAGGACGCTCGTTCAGATCGTCAAGGCCGAGGACGAGCGCAGGTACGATGCGACGCTTGAAACGCTCATGAAGAGCCCCGACGCGAAGATTCGCGAGCGGGCGGCGCTCGCCGCCGGCCGGATCGGAAACGACAAGGCGATCGAAGCTCTCGGACCGATGATCGAAGGTACCGACGACGCGAACGTTCGTACGATGGCGATGTTCGCGATCGGCGAGATCGAATCGGTCAAGGGCGCGGATTCGGTGCTGCGGGTACTGGCAAACACACGGGAAGTCGTGTCGGTTCGGGCACGCGCGGTCGAGGCCGCCGGGAAGATCGCCGTCGCGAATGCGAAAGATCCGAAAGCGACGGAACTCGGAAAGGCGATCGTCGAAGCGCTCGAATTCGAAGCCGGAAGGCGATCGGCGCCGAGCCGTGATGTCATCATTCTTGGAGTGACGGCGGCTCTCCGCGCACGGCCGGAAGGCGGCGCGGATGTTGTCGCGAAATTTCTCGGGTATTCCGACGAACGAGTCCGGGCCGACGCGCTGAACGCACTCACCAGACTTCGCGGGAAGGCCGCGATCGGGAAGATCCGCGAACTTCTGCAAAAAGATACCAGTGCTGTCGTCCGGGCGAACGCCGCGCGGGCACTCGGTGCGGCTGAAGACAAGGAATCGTTGGAGCTTTTGTTGAAAGCCGCGACCGGTGATGCCGATCAGCGTGTTCGTGTTTCGGCGATCAGATCTCTCGCCGCACTCAAAGATGCATCGGTTGCGGCCGAACTGACACGTCGCGGATCGTTTCTGCTTGCGACCATGCGCGACGCAAAGACGGCTCCGAACGGCGACAAAAACGAGTTGCTTGAGATCGCAACGGCGCTCGGGCGTTTGCTTCAGGGAACGAAAGACACCGATGCCATCGAATTCTTGAAGGAGTTTCGCTCGTACGGCAAGTTTGTCTCGCCTGAAACGGAGACGGCATACGCGACGATCGATCCGTCTGGCTACGTGAACACGATCATCGGTGATCTCGAAGGAGCATTCGGCTCAGACTGGCGCACGGCGTCGGCCGTTTACCAGGCGCTCGGTGCGATCGCGGATCTCGAATCGAACGACAAGAACAATCAGATAAAGCTCCGCGCGAAGGTGATGCTCATCGGGATGATCCAGGGTTGGATCGGCGAGAGCGACAAGGACAAGGCGCGGGATGCCGCCGCGTACTCGGTTCCGGATCTATTGCAGGCGTTTGCGAGGTTCAAATCGGATACCACATCCGACATCATGCGCCCGATGCTCGAATCCGAAGCGGATCCTTTCATCCGCGCCGCCGTCGCCGACATTCTCGCCGATCAAAAGCCGAACGCGGAAAATGTCGAGGCATTGAAAAAGGCGTTCACTAAGTCGCTCTTGACCGACACGCGTTACGACGACGCGACGCTATCGATCATGAACGCGCTGTTCAAGCTCGACAAGAACGAAGCTTCAGGGTCGTTGCTTGTTGCTCTGAGTTCTTCCAACTATCTGGTACGCAAACGTGCGCTGACGTTGCTGAAAGACCCTGAACTTCAAAAGGACAAGCCGGGGATTCCGACGATGATCGAGAACGCGCTCGCGAGAAAGACGGACCAGGTATCGACATTCACGGTCGGTTCACGGCTCGGAATCATCAACAGTAC
>JAKOSS010000403.1 GCA_029777145.1 Acidobacteriota bacterium
ATAGATGTTTGAGTGTCCCCGCACCGGGGATCACCGCAACTTGACCACGGATAAACCCGAGGCAAGAACATCATGAAACGAAGAAACGAATTGTCAAAGATCACCGCAATCATCCGCCTGCGTCAACAACCGCGGGCCCGGATGATTGCGTCCGTCGGTCACTTGACACCGAAACCGTCTTTATAGATGCGCTCCAGTCAATTCCAATATCGCCGCGCCGATTGGCCCGGCGGGCCATGCAAGCGGGACGCTTGCGCTCCAGTCAATTCCAATATCGCCAAGCCGATTGGCCGGCGGGCCATGCAAGCGGGACGCTTGCGCTCCAGTCAGTCTAAACCCGCAGATCGGAAGTTCAATTCTCCTTTTTGTAAACCACTCTGAAACGCTCGCACGCGATCAGCATCTCTTCGGAAAACTCTTGCCCCGATCCTTCGCATTCGCGCAAATAATAATTGCGGTGAGCTTCCCGCCAGTACGCCAAGGATCCGTCACCTTCGCCCTCCGTTGCGGCAAACTCCTCGGTGACATCGCGGAAGCGAACGACTTCAACATCAATCGTCTCGATCACGCACAACGGCTCGCCGGACCAGTCGGTGACGACGCTGAGATCGCCCGGAACCGGCGATTCTTTGCCTTCGTCCTCGAGCGACCAAACGGAAGCCGCCGTCGCGCGCTTCGTACCGACGAGAACCAGCTCGGCCAGTTCATTTGCCATCTCTTCGCTGTCGCCGAAGTAGAACGCTTCGTAAAAACGCGAATCGTCAACGCCGCCGACGGACTGGGCAAACTCGTTCCAGAATGATTCAAGCCTTGCGTTCATTTCCGGACATGATAACAAAGTCCGACAATTCCGTTCTTGTACGCTTTGACTTCGGCGAGGTGGAGCGGAACGTCCGTTTGAAGTGTGCCGAAGAACGGAATTCCGTCGCCGATCAGGACCGGAAGGATCGAATACCGGATCTCGTCCGCCAAACCGAGCCGCAGGCATTCGCGCGCGACGGATCCTCCGCCGGCGATCCAAATAGTGCCAAATCGGGCTCGAAGCTCTTCAATCAGCGTCGACAGATCACCTGCGCAGAACTCAATTGTCGGGCGGTTTTTCGGCAGATCGCGGCGCGTGAGAACAACCGTCGGCGTTTCGCCATACGCCCAGCCGAACCCTTTCGACTCAAAATCGAGCGCGGTCTCGTAGGTTTTCGATCCCATGACGTAGCAATCGATCGTTGTGAGAAACTCCGCGACATATTCCGGATCCAACGTCTCGCCGTCCGCGAATTCGTCTGACGTTTCGAGCCAGTCGACCCGGCCGTCCTTGCGCGCGATGAAGCCGTCGAGGCTAGCCGCCATGTGGATCGTTACACGGGAGTCAAGTTTTGACATACGGTCAAGTGTATTCGGGGAGGAGGAAATCCATCAACCGATCATTTGGCGGGAACACTAAAACGGTTATCTTTCCTGATCTTCTCCAAACAGCGTGAGTCGGGCGCGTGCCGCGGATCCTCGAAGAACTCACCGATCGCGTCGCGCACGCATGGGACCGAAAATGCGGGGCCGTGTCCGACCCACGGAACTTCGAGAAGGAAACCGTTCTTCAGGCGGCCGGCGACGGACTTTCCCCAGGCGGGCGGCGTGTAGGCGTCGTACTCGGCGGTGATCACGAGTGTTGGGATCTCACTCTTGACGGGCTTGTTTTCGATCGGTTTCGCTGCGGGAATCTTCCAAACGCTGCAAATGTCGGGGAGCGACATCACTTCATATCCTTTGAGCTTCGGGTAAATATCCGACTGCGCCCTGATCTTTCGCATGTCTTCGAACGGAAACTCCTCACTGCACCATACGGAGTAGCGCATTCCGAGTCCTCCGCCTGCGCTGAATTTTTCACCGGCGTACCGCTTGAAAACAGAATAGTCGGTTTGGAACGCGGTGTGAACGACCATTGGGACATCTGCGATCGCCGCAGCGTCGGCCGAAAGAAAATAGTCGACGATCCAGGTTACGAAATCGTTGCCGTCGAGCCGTATCTCGTCCGATCCGACACCTGATTCGTTCTTGACGGACACGGTGACCGGTTTCTCGTTAAGTCTCGAGACGACGTCGTAAAATTCCGCTTCCAGATTCGGAAATGCTTTGGAACATTCAACTTCGGCTTTGCAGTTTGCGAAGAGCCGATTCAGCGCATCGACGATGCCGTCGACGCCGACCTCGTCGTAGTTCACCTCCGGCGGAAGCGTCGATTCCAGAACGACGCTGCGGATTCCCTCGGGATGATCGCGCATGACATTGAGCATCAGCCGCGAACTGTACGAGAGTCCCCAGAGATTCAGCTTTTCCAGTTTCAAAACGCGCCGCAGATCGGCGATATCTGCCGCGCTTTCGGCGCTGTTGTAGCCGGCGACGTCGATTCCCTGTTTCTTGAGCCGGTCGTAACAAACGCGCGCCGCCGCAAGCTCGTTCGCGCGAGCGGTTCTCGCGTCGAGTTGTTTCCGAAGGCTGTTGTTGATCGATTCGCCGACCTCGGGACAGTCGAGCGCCGGCTGCGCGTACCTCGTCCCGCGCTGCTCGAAAATGATGAGATCGCGGTCTTTGAGCCACGGCGAGTCTTTGCGACTCCGAACGAGGTTCATCGAAGACGCGCCGGGACCGCCGAACGTGCGCAGGATCGGATCCGCCTTCGGGTTCGGATCTTTACTCTTGAGAATGATTATCGGCAGCCTGATCGTCTTGCCGTTTTTGATCTTTCTGATCTCGGGGACGACGAGATAACCGCAACGGGCGTTTTCGCCGGCGGGAAGCGCAACCGGGCACTTGTCGTCCTCGAACCGCGGCACCCTGTCCTGCGCCGACACGTCGATTGAGATGAAGATGATGAATAGGCAGAAGAATACGGTCGCCCTGGCGCGCATGAAACCTCCGGAATTCCGTTCGTTAATCTGAAAACACCGCGACACCGTGATTCATGACGAGAGAGATCACATTCAACTCAACTGGAGCCCTTGCCCGAGAAATGCCTTCAACGCACTATTCAAGCCTTTCTCTTGCTTTCTGAGTTTCCTTTTGAGACTTCGCTTGCTCTTTTTTGCCATCAGGAATTTCGTTGTGTGGGCGATTGAGAGCCAAAGGCAGTTTACCGTCGTGCTTCTCGCGTTACGCTTACTTTCTTGGTTTTGCGGCTTTCTGATCTCATGTTGCCACGAGCTTCAGCTAGTGGAGCGAATGCGCGCCAGGCCCGGGCTTCAGCCCGAGATTTCCGGCTG
>JAKOSS010000404.1 GCA_029777145.1 Acidobacteriota bacterium
ACGGGCGACGCCGAGTCGATCAAGGTCTATCCGAACATGCGCCGCGCACGCGAAATGGAACTGAAGGCGCTCGGCGCGCAAAGTTATCTGGCGATCCAGCGGCGATCGGTCCGGCGCGGCGAGGGCCGCGAGTTCGAGTCGATGCGCGATTACGTCCGCGGCGACGAGATGCGTCACATTTCTTGGACGGCGACGGCGCGGCGATCGAAGTTGATAACCCGGCAATATCAGATCGAACGCGACCAGACGATCATCATCGCAATCGACGGCGGACGCCTGATGACCGGCCGAATCAACGACGAGACGAAGTTCGACACCGCGATCCATGCGTCGCTGGCGCTCATGTCCGCGGCGGCACGCGGCGGCGACAATTGCGGACTGATGGTTTTCGGCCGACGGGTGAAACGTTATCTGCCGCCGAAAAAGGGGATCGAGCATATCGACGCCGTTCTCGAAGCGCTTCATGACGTCGACCCGGAACTTATCGAGCCGAGCTATGCGCGGGCGTTCCAATTCGTCGCCTCGAACACAAAAAAGCGGGCGTTCGTCGTGATCCTGACAGACCTTGTCGACAAGGATTCGTCGCGCGAGTTGATCAATTCGCTCAAGCTGCTGCGTCCGCGTCACTTGCCGTTGGTCGTCACGATCGGCGATCGCGACCTTAATGCGACCGTCAGCGAGATTCCCGAAGACATCAAGCAAGTCTTCGTGCAGTCCGCCGCCGAAGAGATCATCAAGCAGCGCGAAGCGGCGTTGCGTTACGTCGAAACGCTCGGCGGACTGGCACTCGACGTGACCGCGAATACGCTCGCGCCGAGACTCCTTGAAACCTATCTTCGGGTCAAAGAAAGGGGAATGATATGACCATTTGGGATTGCGGATTTGGGATTGCGGATTTCGGAGCCTTGAACATTGAATCTTGAATTTTGAATCATGACCGACATCGGACTGACACACATCGCGCTTCAGGTCGAGAATATGGACCGGAGCCTTGAATTTTACTCAAAATACGCATCGATGAAGGTCGTTCATGAACGAACCGACGCGGAATCGGGAAGACGCGTGACGTGGGTCTCGGACCAAACGCGGCCGTTCGTTATCGTCTTCGCGGAAAGCAAGGAAATCTCGGCGGTGCTGCGTCCATTCGCGCACCTTGGAATCGGACTCGCGTCAAAAGATGAGGTCGACCGTTTGTGCGAGATCGCGCGTGACGAAGGAGTCTTGATCGACGGCCCGACCGATTCAGGATATCCGGTCGGCTATTGGGCGTTTCTCCGCGATCCTGACGAGCACACGCTCGAGATCGCTTTCGGCCAGGAAGTCGGACTCACGGTCGAACAACATCGTGAGGCGTGATCGAGGCGTCTAAACTTCAGATTCACCGACCGCGTCGTCCGCACCGCGACCCGCAAGAAACAGATACGAATACATCGCGACTCCGGTCGATATTCCGGTGAGCCATTTGACCCATGCCGGCAGCGAGGACGGCGACAGAAAACCCTCGATCGTGCCGGCGATGATCAGCAGAAAGGCGCAACCGATCACGATCCGCGCGGCCTCGATCCCCTTCTTTTTCAACGCCTGCGATCGCGTCAGATCACCCGGATTTATGATCGCGTATCCGATCATCATTCCGGCACCCGCGCAAAAGAAGATGGTCGACAGTTCGATCACGCCATGACCGACGACGAACGACGCGAGCGCATCTCCAAACGGCGGATTGAGCGAATAGCACGCCGCGAACACGCTCCCGAACCGCGCGCCCTCGAATGCAAGATCGTAAACAGCGCCGATGCCGAAAAGCGCGCCCATGGCGAAAACCCGGAACGTGACGAAAATGTTGTTCGTCATGATCGAACTCGAACCGACCTGATTGGCCTTGTTCAGGGTCAACCACCATTGGTTGTTCTCTTTGATCTGATACTCAACACCGCTTAGATAAACAAAATCCGTAAACCTGAGGTCGCGCCAGGTGGCGATAAAGCCAAACACCGCGAAGACGGCAAAAATGCCGAATGCGAGCGCCATGTAGCGGATGTTTTTGCGAAACGTGACGGGAAAATCGCGGGTGAAGAAACGCCAGATCGTCTCAAATCCGTTCGATTCGGCGCGGTAGATCTTGCCATGCGCGCGGATCACAAGACTGTTCAGATAATTGATCAGTTTCGGATCGCGCGTTTCCGAACGGGCGATCGCGAGATCGGTCGCGGCTCGGCGGTAGAGTTCGCCGAACTCGCGGACTTCGGCACGCGAAAGACTGCCGAGCGATAGGCCTTCGATCATTTCGAGAAGGTCCTCGAGTCGCTCCCAGTTGCTTTTTCGTTCGTCAGTGAAGCTGATCACGGTTCTGATTCGATTCGTCCTCGCCGATTATAGCCCGAGAATGATGACCTTCGTAAATGTTTCGAACGCTCCCACAAGAGAGACGCGGAGACGCAGATAAATCTACCGCGGCAGAACGGTCATCGTCCCCAACCGGGAATTTTGCGGGCTCATGGGTCGTAGTCGATCGTGTCTCGACGAGACGATGCATTTCCGCGTTGATCCGTCGGCATCACCATGCATTCGAATTTGGACCGAACCGCTTTTGCCAATCCAAAAACCAAAATCTAAAATCTAAATTCGAATGTCCGACCCCAATAAGTTTCAGGAAGAAGACGAGATCGGCAAAACATACGATCTCCGCATCGCGCGGCGTTTGTTCGCGTACTTGCGGCCGTACTGGGGATTGTCGGTCGCGGCGCTTTCGCTGACGCTGCTCACCAACATCCTGATGTCGCTCCAGCCGACATTCACGAAAATGGCGGTCGACGACTTCATCACTCCGAAGCGGACCGAAGGACTTTGGATCTTTTCGATCGCGTTCTTTCTCCTCTTCCTGTTCAGATTCACGTTCTCATACCTTCAGGAGATCCTGCTGAAC
>JAKOSS010000405.1 GCA_029777145.1 Acidobacteriota bacterium
GCGGGCAAGTTTGGCGGCCTTGGGGAGTTGAAGGATTTTCCAAGCGAATGTGGCCCGGGCGCGCTTTGAAAAAACGTCGTAATTCTGTTTTTCGATCCGTGTGAGAATACCTGAATAGATCGTCGAGGCGGCCGCGACGGTGAAACGCGAATCCCTTGCGAGGTATCCGATCCCTTCGTTTCCGAGGCGATAGTAATCTCTTGCGCGTGCGATCTCGAATTTCATCAGTTCGACGAAATTCGGATCGAATTCTCGGCGGAGTATTTGTACTTCCGAAACGCCGAACCGATCGAGGTCCTCGCGCGGGATGTAGATCCGGCCGCGATCGGCGTCTTCGCCGACGTCCCTCAGAATGTTTGTCAACTGCATCGCGATTCCGAGCGCTTCGGCGTTCTCCAAAGCGCGCTTTTCCGAGTAGCCCAGTATTTCGGACGACATCAACCCGACGGTCGAGGCGACGCGGTAGCAATAGACGTAAAGGTCGTCGAAGGTCTCGTAACGATCGATCTCGGTGTCCTGGACGACGCCTTTGATCAGTTCGAGCGGAAGTTGTTCGTCGAAACGATATTTCTTGAGCAGATCGTTCCACGCGATGAAGACTAGATCCTGTTCTGACGGTTGTTCGGAATCGCGATCGATCTTTCCGGCAAAAACGTCCCGCAACCGCGACTCCCAACGTGCGACCGCTTCGCGCCTCGAATCGGCCGAACCCTCGGCTTCGTCGATGGCGTCGTCGACGTGCCGGCAGAAAGCATAGATCGGAAAAACCGCGCGCCGTTTCTCCGGCGGCAGGAACTTCGCGGCAAAATAAAAACTGCGGGCGTGTTTTTTCGTGACGCTCTCGCAGTAACCGTATGCGGTTTTGGTGAGTTCCGATTTCGGCAATTTACTCCTGACTGCTGTCTATCACCTCTTCGGCGGGAAAGAACTTTGTGTTGTTTGTGATTGGCTGAGATTCAATGGAAAACTCACCTTGATCGTTCAGCGGAAGGATCCCGGATTTCTGCCAACGTGCGGCCAGAGCTTCGAGACGGCCCGGGAATTTTTTTGAAACGTCCGGCGTTCGGAATCGAATCGAAATCGACTCCTTCTTAAGCAAATCTTCGATCGCCGTTTCGTTATCGACTTTGAACGAATTGAAACATCGGGGCGGGCTAATATCCGGATCGCCGACTTTCGCCACGCAAAGGTCGATTCCCAACATCATGCCGTATCTCTCACCGGGAGCGAGAATTCGTCCCGTTCCGTTCGACGAACTGAGTTCCATCGAACCGATATCGGAAGTCGAAAATGGCAGTCGTACCCGTTCGAGAAACTCGCCCTTCGATTGTCCGTCGAAGAACCGGGCATCTGTCGTCAAGATCCCGAACGGGATAATGACATTCTGGTCGCCCTCATTCTTGAATTCCATTTGAACCCACAAAACATGAAGTAGGCTCCAATCAGCGTCCTTTTTCCCGACGGCTCGCACTTGCCTGACGACGGAACCGCGCAATACCAATCCACGATTGTGATCAGCAGCTTGAATCACGAAGCCAAACACTCCCGCGATTCCGATCAGAAATATCGCATTGATAATTCGTCTGAGCATTTCAACTTCTCCGCTCAACAAGATAATCCGCAAACTGAATGAGGCAACTGCGGGCCTCGGAGGGCTGAAAATTTTCGATCAGGATCCGCTTCGCGTCATCGAGGGTCTGATTGAGACGCAGTTTCGCGGCATCACGGCCTTTTGCGCCGGCAAACGTTTTGTTCGCGAAGA
>JAKOSS010000406.1 GCA_029777145.1 Acidobacteriota bacterium
CACCGATCGGAAGCTTCGGAAAATGCACGTTGAAATCGAACGGCAAGGACACGACGACCGGTCACTGGGAGATGGCGGGAATCATTCTGAAACGCGCATTCCCGACTTTTCCACAGGGTTTTCCACAGCGGATCATCAGCGAATTTGTTGAAAAAGCAAGAGTTCCGGGCGTCCTCGGCAACGTCCCGGCGAGCGGGACCGAGATCATCAAAGAACTCGGTGAAGAGCATATCCGGACGGGAAAGCCGATCGTTTACACGTCGGCGGATTCGGTCTTCCAGATCGCGGCGCATGAAGAGATCATCCCGATCGAGCGACTCTACGAGATCTGCGAGATCGCGCGAAAGATGCTCGACGGCGACGACAAGGTCGGACGCGTCATCGCCCGTCCGTTTTTGGGTACGAACGCCTCGGATTTCAAACGCACCGAGAATCGTCACGATTACGCCGTTCCGCCGCCGGCTGAGAATCTGCTGCCGCTCTTGAAGGACAACGGCCTCGACGTCGTTTGTATCGGAAAGATCGCCTCGATCTACGATTCGATCGGCGTGACGCAGGACCTGACCGCGAAGAACAATCAACAGGTCGTCGACGTCACGATCGGCGCGATCGGCGCCGATACGCGCGGACTGATCTTCTCGAACCTCGTCGATTTCGACATGCTTTACGGGCATCGACGCGATGTCGAGGGCTACGCGAAGGCGCTCGAGACGTTTGACGCGCAATTGCCGCAGATCATTGAAGCAATGCACGATGACGATCTGCTGATCCTTACTGCCGATCACGGGAACGACCCGTCGATGCCCGGATCGGACCACACGCGCGAGTACGCGCCGTTGCTTGTTTTCGGAAAGAACGCGAGGGCGGGAGTCGATCTCGGAACCCGGCAAAGCCTTTCGGACATCGGCCAGACGATCGCCGTCAACTTCGGCCTGGAGTTGAAAGACGGTGTGAGTTTTCTGGCGGAAATCGACTAGTAGTTGTGACTTGATAATTGCGATTGGTGCTTTTTCAATTATCAATTCTCAAGTTTCAACTAATCGTTTCGATGAAGGCTGAGACCGTCCAATAATTGAAAGTGGAGACTTGAAAGTTGATAGTGGCGCTCTCTTAACTACCAATTCTCAATTTTCAACTACTAGTTCCTTAGGTCGCTCGCGAGGGCGGCCTTTTGCATTTCGGAGAGCTCGGATTCGATCGACAGGTTTGGATGATCAGTTCCGATCGCAACCGGTTTGGCTGTTCGGCATCGGAATTTGAGGAATTGAACCGAACTGATCTTCGCCTCCTCGTGTTGGCGGTTGTCGGGTTCGGCGAACGCACGTTCTCCGTTGTCCAGTTTGAGATAGATGCGTTCGGGAAGTCCGACCCAATCGGTCAGTTTTCGGGCTCGATCGGCAACGTCCTCGATCTCGATCAAGAGCGTCGCACAGATCTCGCCTGCGTCGCCGATTAGTTCGTTGTAGGTGTCGATTTCGTGACGGATGTCGGCCTCGCGGACGATCTTTTCGGCGCGGACCATTTCGAGTACCTGATAACGGATCGTTTCGGTGTTCTCGAACAGGAACGTCAGGTCATCGCCGCAGTGGACGCGTCGCGCGTCCTTGGCGCGCATCGCCGACTCGCGGATCTCAGCCCGGCGTTCTTCGTAAGTTACGTAATCGAGAATGTCTTCGCGTTGGACTTTTTTCATACTTCTCAGTCGTGAGTCGAGCGAACGTCGCCGGAGCTTGACTCGACTTACAACTTTTCTCCGCGATACGCTTTTGCCAGGATCGTCATCGGGTGCATCGGCTTTTTGCCCGCGTGCTGTTCAAACTGGATCGCCGCGAGCGGGCAATCGGTCGCCCAGATCTCGGCTTCCTTGTCCTGTTTCATGCCGTCGAAGGCTTTCTTTCCGATTCTTTGCGACGGTTCGAAACCCTCGACCGTCATCGCGTACGTTCCGTCGTGGCCGCAGCATTCCATCGTCGTTACCGGCGTGACACCGAGGATCTTGCGGATCAGATCGCGTCCCTTGAAACCGACGGCCTGCGCCCGCAGATGACATGGCGCGTGATACGCGACCTTTCCTTCCGGCTTTGATTTCACGTCAGTGCAGAAACGCTCTTCGTTTCGGATCGACCAAAGGTATTCGCCCGGATCCATCGTCGCCTCGGCGATCTTCTCGGCCTTCGCGCGATCCGAGATCGCGACGAGGCTCGGGTATTCGCGGCGAAGCATCATCGCGCACGTCGGATTGATCGCGAGCACTTTCGCGCCTTTTTCGACGTACGGGATCAGCTTCTCGATATTGTTCTTCGCCAGTTTGCGAAGCCCCTCGATGTCGCCGTGCTCCCAGGCCGGCATCCCGCAGCAGTTCAGTCCTTTGGCGCAGGCGGTCTTGACCTGATTCTGCTCGAGAACTTCGACGGTATCGCGGCCGATCTGCGGCTCGTTGTTCTGGACGTAACAGGTCTGGAAGAGAACAACCTCGCCGTCGTCCTTGATCTTGCCGTTGTTTTCCGCCCACGTTTCGAAGGTTTCAGCGGCGAAGTCCGGCAACAGCTTGTCGCGATGGACTCCGACCAGCTTTTCGAAGAAATAGCGATGGATCTTGTTTCGATTCGCGGTGTTCGCAAGAATGACGGGCAAGCTTCGCGCCAGGCGTCCGGCCTTGTCGGGATCGCCGAGCATTTTGTCGCGGCGCGTCGGACCTTTTTCCTTGTGGCGGACCGCCTTGTAGCGATGGACAAGTTTCGGGAAATCGAGCTTGAACTCGTGATTGTCGCGCTCGGTGTACGGACACTGCACTTCGCAAAGCTTGCACTGGAAGCACTCGTCCATGACCTGCTCGGTCTCGGCCGCAGTCAATTTCCGCACATCGCCGTCGTGCCGTTCGTCGATGAAATCAAACAGCGACGGGAACGAGTCGCAATACTTGAAGCACATCCGGCACCCGTGGCAGATCTCGAACGTGCGCTCGATCTCTTTCTTGAGTCCTTCTCTATCCCAGTATTTTGATTCGGACGGATCGTAACTCAGCCCGTCTGTCGGAGCGTAGGCGATGTTCATGTCAGTGAGCAGTGAGCAGTGGACAGTGGTCAGTGGTCAGTGTTCGGTTGAGAGCGGTACATTTCGTTCAAATGGACCATCGCTCGAACGCCGCGGTCGCCATATTTATTGCTGACCACCGACCACTGACCACCGACCACTGCCGGATTAGCTGATCCCGTCAAGCAGGTTCTGGAAACGGCCGGCGTGCGATTTTTCGGCTTTCGCGAGAGTTTCGAACCAATCCGCGATTTCGCCGAAACCTTCTTCGCGGGCGGTTTTCGCCATGCCCGGATACATGTCGGTGTATTCGTGGGTTTCGCCGTGGACGGCCGATTCGAGGTTCGCGATCGTGTCGCCGAACGGCAGATCCGTGGCCGGGTCGCCGCAGGATTTCAGATAATCCATGTGACCGTGCGCGTGACCGGTCTCACCTTCGGCGGTGTCACGGAAATTCCCGGCAACTTCCGGATAACCTTCGACGTCAGCGACTTTCGCGAAGTACAAGTAACGGCGGTTCGCCATCGATTCACCGGCAAACGCCGCCTTCAAATTCTCCTGTGTTTTTGAGCCTTTCAGTTCTGCCATTGTATTCCTCCAGAATGATTTAGTTGAGTTAGAATTATTCTAAATCAAATGTATTTGATTGGTCAGAGCGAGTCAAACCGCGAACCCGATCAGCGTCGCAAGAATCGATTTTCGTAGTCGGTTGACGAGTGAACGACGTGAAGAACGTGTATTCCGTATTCTGTCGATTGATAGAAGATCAGGTAACTGGCGAATCCTCGAACGGGTCATAGCCTGACATCGGCCAATCTCGGATCGGCAGACACGCGGAGATGGCCAACAAACCTGTTTTCCGCTAGAAACCTGAAAGTCCGGTCGCAGGAATCGAGGAATCGGTGGGCAATTTCTTCACGATCTTCGGCCAAATAGCTCGAAATCGCAATGAGTTCTTCAAATACGCCGTCAGCGTATATTACTTTCATTCCGGTTGATGAGGCGTCTTTCGAGTTCTGCGCGAAGCGCGCCGAGGTCATGCTCCGAATCGGCAGTCGATTGCAGCCGCTCGAGGAGCAACCGCTCGAGCTTCTCGTCGGCCCGACGTTTTTGATCAGCGCGGATCAGTTCCCGAACGTACTCGCTTGCGGAACCGTAGCCATCATCCGCGAGACGTTCATCGACAAACGACTTGAGTGTTTCAGGAAGCGAGATGTTCATTGTCGTCGTTGCCATTCGAGCGAGATCGTAGCGCGTATGGCAATTATTGTCAATTATCAGCAAACTGGATCTGGAACGCGCCTCCGGTTCCGAGTTGTGCGAATCTGGATTAAACTGCACGTCATGAAACGACTTGTCCCGATCGTCCTGTTTTTGTTGGCGTCCACCGTTTTTGCCCAAACAAACGAACTCGATTCGTACAACGAGTCGCCGTCGCGCCTGCGCGGCGCAATCGAAAAGTTTCGCGAGGACAGCGATCTTCTTGACCGTTTTTACACGGCCGAGACTTCGCCGAACCGCGAAGCCCGTTATCGAAAGCTCTACGACGACTGGCTGGCGACGCTCGCGCGGCAGGATTTTGACAAACTGAACGAGGCAGAAAAGGTCGATTACGTCCTGTTCCGGAATTTCCTCGAACACGAAAGCGGCGAGCTCGAACGCATCCGCGGACAATACATCGAGATGACGCCGATCTTGCCGTTCATGCGCACGATCAGCGATCTTGAAGACAATCGACGCAAACTCCAGCCGATCGATCCGGCGAAAACTGCGGAATTGCTCAACGAACTTACAAAGACGATCGCGCAGGTTCAACGAGACATTGAAAACGGCAAGATCGCGAAACCGAAGAAGACCGTCGCGTACCGGGCGGTGCGGACGTTGTTCTCGCTGCGCCAGACGCTCATGGGCTGGAACCGATTCTACGCGGCGTACGATCCGGACTATACGTGGTGGTGCGCGGCGCCGTACAAGGCCGTCGAGGAAG
>JAKOSS010000407.1 GCA_029777145.1 Acidobacteriota bacterium
GGAGTCGGGAGTCAGGAGTCGGGAGTCAGGAGTCAGGAGTCAGGAGTCAGGAGTCTGGGGTCGGGAGTCAGGAGTCAGGAGTCAGGGGTCGGGAGTCAGGAGTCGGGAGTCAGGAGTCGGGAGTCAGGAGTCAGGAGTCAGGAGTCAGGAGTCTGGGGTCGGGAGTCAGGAGTCAGGAGTCAGGGGTCGGGAGTCAGGAGTCGGGAGTCAGGAGTCGGGAGTCGGATCCTATAGATCAAAGATCCGCGTTCTCCGCGTCATCCGCGGCCCACCCTTCAATGCGCGTTTGCACTTCCCTGATGCGGGATCACGCCGAGTTCCGGCCGGCGTTGATGATCCCGAACGAACAGCGCATCGCGAGTTTTTCGTAAGCCTCGACCGAATCCGGATGCGCTCCGTCATCATCGAATCGGTTGAGAGTTGCGATCGCGAATTGCTGGATCGCCGTCAGCGGCAGCACGATCCGTTCCCGCATGCTGACCGATTGCTGTTCGACCGGGTGGTCGGCCATCAACGAGCTGTTGCCCGAGATCTCGAAGATGCAGCGCTGCGTCAACGCGAACTCGTCGTGCACCTTGTTCCAGATCGGCCCGAAACGCTTGTCATCCGCGAGCCAGGCGGTCAGCGGGAAGAACGTCTTCTGCATCGCCATCTCGCAGTTGTCGAGCAATGTCTTGAAAAACCGATTATGGCGGTACATCTCCCTGACCTCGTCGAATCGCCCTTCGGCGCGCATGCTATCGATCGCCGTGCCGACGCCGTAATATCCCGGAACATTCTGTTTCAATTGGCTCCAAGCCCCGACAAACGGGATAGCCCGCAGATCTCCGAGGGTCAGTTCCTTCGAAGCACCGCGTTTCGCCGGTCGGCTCCCGATGTTCGTCTGCGAGTAAAATCTGAGCGGACTCACCCGCGACAGATAGTTCAGGAATTCCGGATCCTCTTTAAGTTCTTCGTATGCGTCGAGACTTCGCTCGGCGAGATCCTGCATGAGCGATTCCTCGCGGGAACCGAAGGTTTTTTCACGTCCGGGGAACAAACGGTTGTGCAAACCGGCATTCAGGAGCTGCTCGATATTGAACCGCGCTGCTTCTACCGTGCCGAAGTTCGAACTCACCGTCTGGCCCTGGATGGTCAGTTGGATCTCCTTGTTCTCGACGTTTCTTCCCATCGACGAGAAGAACTTGTGCGTCTTACCGCCGCCGCGTGCCGGCGGTCCGCCGCGCCCGTCAAAGAACACCACATGGACGCCGAATTCGCGGGACAATCGCGTGAGCTCATCCTTCGCTTTGTAAATGCTCCAGTTCGCCATCAGATATCCGCCGTCCTTGGTCCCGTCCGAAAAGCCGAGCATGATCGTCTGGACGTCACGGCGCCGCCTGAGATGGTCGCGGTATTCAGGGATCTCATAGAGCTTTCGCATGATGGCGGCCGCATGACCGAGATCGGTGATCGTTTCAAACAACGGCACGATATCGATCGTCAGATCCTCCGTCCGCCACCCGCCGAGCAGAAATAGTCCGTAAACCTCGATCGCGTGGACCGCGCTCTGGCACTGACTGATGATGTAGCGCTCGCACGCTTTCTCGCCGTTCTCTTTCCTGATCGACGCGACGGCGCCGATCGTCCGCAACGTGTCGCGGGCGATCTCGCTTTCGAGCGACTCCGGATCCACGCCGGCATTCGGTTCACGAAGAAGGATTTTGATCCTTTCGTCGTCGGACAATTCAGCGAAACCATCGGGCAACAGTGCCGTCCGTTGGCCGATCTCTGCAAGGATCCGTCCGTGTACGCTCGCTTCCTGACGAATGTCGAGCGACGCGAAGTGCAATCCGAACGTCTTGACGTTGTCGATCAAACGCTCGACCAGTTCGACGAACAGTCCGCCGTGTTCGTTGATTATCGAATCCCGGATCGCAGTCAGCGAATCGAGGATCGAGCCGGCCGTTACCCGCTTTGGATTCTCTTCCAGGATGTTCGAGTAGAGCTCGGCCTCGAGTTTTGAAACGGCGGACTCAACCCCGGAAAACGTCAGCCGCCGGCGAAGGTTGCGGAGATCGCGGTAATAGCACTTCAGGATCGAGCTGCGCAGCGCTTCGGCGACGGCGATCGTCGTCTCGACGGTAACGAACGGATTGCCGTCACGATCGCCTCCGGACCAGAATCCCATCCGGATCAAGCCTTCGAAATCCGGGTCAACGTCCGGAAGCGCGGCGCGGATGTCGGCCATGATCTCGCCCGCGGCCTCGTAGAAAACATTCTCGAGATACCAGACAAGGCTCGTCGCTTCGTCGAACGGTGTCGGTTTGTGCTTTTTGAAGAACGGTGTCCGGCCGAGTTGCTGAAGCAGCGTATTTATCGACGCGACGTCATCGCCCGCGATCGCGTCAGCGAGGTCGTTGATGATTCCGAGCACCGAGCCGGGATAAAACTGCGTCGGGTGAGCCGTCAATACGGGCCGCACGCTGAAGTGGCGAAGCTGTTCCTTGAATGCGTCTTCCAGATCGTCTTGACGGACACGGGTCGTGAGTTCCTTCATCGTTCCCGGTCCGTTCATGTCGTTCATGTCACGAAACGCGGCGTCCTCGAGCGCGTCGAAGAGGACGACCTGACGCTCGGCGTACTGAACAAAGCGGAACAAGGTGTCGAGCCTTTCCGCGTCGTCCGAAACAGACATGTGATCGCGAAAGAATCGTTCGATGATCCCGGTCGGGCTCAGTCCGTTCGCAAATCCCTCTTCGCAGACGCTGAGAAACAGCGAGAGCAGAATGCCGGTCTTTTCGATGCCGCGGTAGGGCAATGACAGGAAAAGGCTGTTGTAGAGTTGAAATCGGAGGCCGACGACGTCCCTGAATTTTTGAACCGATCCCGCAGGTGACTGTGACATGCGGCAATTGTATTACAGGACGGGGCTTCGGGTCAGCAGTTTCCGGAATTAGAGATCCGAGCTTTCTTTGATAACGATATTGCGACGCGCGAGTTCCGCGACGAACGCTACCGGCTCGATCGCCTTTTCCTGCGGTGTCGCGCCGCGCTTGAGGACGTCACCCTTCGCCATCATCTGCGCGATGATCGAAGCGGGGAATGCTGTCGTCCGCATCATTGCGCTCAGTCCGGTTTCCGGTTCGAACTTGTCGACGATGTCGTAGCGCAACTTATGTTCCTGACCGTTTGCGATACCGGCGAAATCAAGGCGGACGAGGACGTAATCGGGTTCATCGGCGGGGAGATGTCGCGTCAGAAGTTCGCCAAAGACGCGCCGCGGCTTGGTTGCGACGCCGTCGACCTCAATTTCGTCGCTCGAACACAGTCCGAGGTCGATCATCGTCTTGAATTTTTCGCAATGGCCGGCGTAACGGATCGTCTTGTAGTCGAGTTCATCAATTCCGCCCAAAAACGTGTCGGGAAGCGTCGACGTTCCGCCGGATGTCTGGAACGCCTCAAGCGGCGGAAAGCCATCGAAAGAGAGCGGCTCGATCTCGGTCATTGACTCGACTTCCGTTAGTTTGCCGCCGCGGATCACGCGGGCGACCTCGATGTATTCGTTTATGAGACCCTCGACAGAAAAGACGAGTTGGTAATTGAGCGGCGGTTTCGGGTCTTGCGGGAGGCCGCCGACGCGAATATGAATCCCGCGAATCGCGTCGAATCGCTGCGCGCCGTGCATCGCGAGGATCGAGACCATTCCCGGCGCGAGACCGCAGTCAGGAATGATGTTGACACCGGCGGCACGCGCCGCGTCGTCCATTGCAAGCTGTTCGTCAACGATGTAGTTGTTCCCGCCAAGATCGCAGAAGTTGCGTCCGGTCTCGATGGCCGCCCGGGACAACTCGGCGTTGAACCAGTAGTTGACGCACGAGATCGTCGAATCGTGCTCGCCGATCAGTTTTTTCGCAGATGCATGATCGGAAACGTCGAGCGTGACCGGCCGCACCTTCTCAGAACCGACGATCGCCGCGACCGACTCGGCCTTCGATCCGTCCGCATCGGCGACCGTGATGCTCTCGACATCCGCGGAATTGTGTGCCAGATCGTAGACGGCTCCGAGCCCCATACGGCCCGCGCC
>JAKOSS010000408.1 GCA_029777145.1 Acidobacteriota bacterium
AAGCTTCCCGGTGGCGGGCTCCTCCATTGGAAATGGGTTGGTTGGGGCGTGCCCATCCGAGCGTCGCCGGTTATTTCGGGCGCGTGCCGAGTTCCGCAATTCTCGGAATCTCTCGGCACTCACTTTGGTTGACGTTGTCTTAATCGTGGTTGAACCCATTCGGATGGTTGTCGCGTAGTGCGGATTCGCCCATCGCGAAGGAATCGACGGCCCGGTCAGTTGACCTATATGTCTGCCGATCGCTTCGCGTCAGCTTTATCTATTCGGTTTTCAATTTGAATCAGCGTCGAGCGGCTTCGCCGCGATCTGCAAAAGCGTGCGGAGCGCGCCGTGTCTGCCGCAGTTGACGACGAAGCCGAGCCTGGTGTCGGGTCACGCGATGGCACCGGAGATTGTGGAACATGCAATCGCGAACAAAAAAGTTCGCGAATCTGGCAACAATTGCCGGTCCGGCATACTGCGTTGCGTTCCACAATGTGGTGCGATCGAAACATCGCGTGCCCCGGTCAACCGGGAGAACCGATGATCCGATTCCTGAGCAATATCCGGCGAATCCAACGTTCACGACCGGGATCGTGTTTCCCCGCATGAACCGAGCATCGGCTCGGGATAATCTGAATTTTGGCAACCGCAAACTCGCCAGCGTTTCCGCAACCGATTCTTGTCCGTGGGCTTACTGATTGTGCTTTTGCCCGAATCAGCCCGGCATCAAATATGGAATAGCTGGGTCTCGCTGATCGGTCAGCTACCGATGCCGAGCGTCACGGGCCAGAAATGTCACGTATCTCATCTGTACCGATCGCTTTGGAGACGCGGCCCGTTCCGGTTCTCCATCGTTGCCGGCGACATGGCGTTACCGGGACGGATTGTCTCAAGACGCAAATGACGCAAATAATAGACATCAATTTGGATCTGTTTCAGACGCCCTTTGAATTCGCGGAAAAAGACAAGTTTGCCGCGCCCGATCAAACGGTCGGGATCGAGAAAAACGAGATCAGGGGCCTCGCGGATCATGCGCTGGGAATCGCGGCCTTCGACAAGCTCGCCGTGCAATCCGTGAGTTTATGGGTGGCGAAATGACTCAATATCTTACGCCGTTCGCAGTTTGCAACGGGAATTCCGATGATCCGAGAACGAAGATGATTCCAAGGCAGGTGAATTTTGAGGCGTGCGCTGCTTGACAGAAATTTCCTCGTTTACTATAGTCTCTAGTTTCGGACTGAAACGTCTGGACCTTCTGTGCGCGTCGGAAACGAATTTGCACGGGTGATTTTTGAAGGCTGAAGCAGGAATTGTAGCGTAAAGCACCGAACCATTCGGATCGCGGCGAATTGATTCATTTCACATTGATGCCACGCTACAGCAAAGTCGAAGCCGGAAGATCGATAAAGGTTTAATCACTTAACTTAAGACGCAAGTTGAAACTTGTTGCTAACTGCCGGATATGATCCGGCAAGAGTCAGGTGAAAGGCTACTATTGCCTTTCGATTTTTTTAGCGGCCGAAAGGCTGCGGGATTTGAATAAGAATGCCGACTATCAACCAATTAGTTCGCAAAGGTCGCCAGCGAGTGAAGTACAAGACGGCGAGCCCGGCCCTGCAGGCCAATCCGCAGAAGCGCGGCGTTTGCACGCGCGTCTACACGCAGACCCCGAAAAAGCCGAACTCGGCTCTCCGCAAGGTCGCGCGTGTCCGTCTGACCAACCAGATCGAGGTCACGACCTACATCCCGGGTATCGGACACAATCTGCAGGAGCACTCGATCGTGTTGATCCGCGGCGGCCGCGTCAAGGACCTTCCGGGTGTCCGTTACCACATCATCCGCGGAACGCTTGACGCCTCGGGCGTCGCGAACCGCAACCAGGCGCGTTCGAAGTACGGCGCAAAGCGTCCGAAGGGAAGCAAGTAATTTGCGATTTTCGATTTTCGATTTGCGATTGAAGCCGTCAAATCCAAAATCGAAAATCAAAAATCCAAAATTGAGTTATGCCTAGAAGAAGAGTTGCAGCGAAACGAGAAATTCTGCCGGATCCGATCTACAACAGCGTGATCGTGACCAAGTTCATCAACGGGATCATGTGGGCCGGTAAGAAGTCCACTGCTGAAAAGAGCTTCTACGCCGCGATGGAAAAGATCGGCGAGAAGACCGGCGAGGAGCCGCTCAAGGTGTTCAAGAAGGCGCTCGACAATGTCGCGCCGGCACTTGAGGTCAAGTCGCGCCGTATCGGCGGCGCCACCTATCAGGTTCCGATCGAGGTCACGAAGGAGCGCCGCAACACGCTCGCGATCCGCTGGGTGGTTACCAACTCGCGCAACCGGAGCGAAAAGACGATGACGGAACGTCTCGTCGGCGAACTTCTCGACGCATACAACACCCGCGGCGGCGCGTTCAAGAAGCGCGAAGACGTTCACCGCATGGCGGAGGCAAATAAGGCGTTTGCACATTACAGGTTTTAGGCAGTAAAGGGCAGTCCGACGAATTTCTTTGGTCACCGACCACTGACCACTGACGACTGACCACGGGCAAAGAAATGTCAAAGATCAGCTTAGACAAATTCAGAAACATCGGGATCATGGCGCACATCGACGCGGGTAAGACCACGACGACGGAGCGCGTGCTCTACTACACCGGTGTTTCGCACAAGATCGGCGAAGTTCACGAAGGAACGGCGACGATGGACTGGATGGAACAGGAACAGGAGCGCGGCATCACGATCACGTCGGCTGCGACCACCTGCTTCTGGAAGCATAACGGTGTCGAACACCGCATCAACATCATTGATACGCCGGGTCACGTCGATTTCACGATGGAAGTCGAGCGTTCGCTGCGCGTTCTGGACGGCGCGGTCGCAGTTTTTGACGGCGTCGCCGGCGTCGAACCACAGTCCGAGACAGTTTGGCGCCAGGCCGATAAATACGGCGTTCCGCGCATATGCTTCATCAACAAGCTCGATCGCGCCGGCGCTTCGTTTGACCGGAGCTTCGATTCGATCCTCAAGCGCCTCGGCGCAAATGCAGTTGCATTGCAGATCCCGATCGGTCTTGAAGATCAGCTCAAAGGCGTCGTCGATCTCATTTCGATGAAGGGTCTCGTCTGGAACGACGAAACCAAGGGCGCCGAATACGAAACCGTCGAAATCCCGGCCGATCTTGTCGATTCCGCCAATGAATGGCGCGAAAAGCTCGTCGAGGCCGTCTCGAGCATCGACGACGATCTGATGATGAAGTACCTCGAAGGCGAGGAGATTTCCGAAGACGAGATCCGCGCCGCGCTTCGCAAGGGAACCATTGAGCTCAAGATCGTTCCGGTCGTCACCGGCTCGGCCTTCAAGAACAAGGGCGTGCAGACGCTTCTCGATGCGGTTGTCGATTTTCTCCCGTCGCCGCTCGATATTCCGGCCGTTGAAGGAACGAATCCGAAGACCGACGCGGTCGAGGCCCGTCCGGCGGATCCGAAAGAACCCTTTTCGGGACTCGTCTTCAAGCTCATGGCCGACAAGCACCTCGGTCAGCTCGCTTTTGTCCGCATCTATTCCGGTACCGTCAACTCCGGATCCTACGTTTACAACACGATCAAGGGCTCGAAAGAGCGCGTCGGCCGTCTGATGCGGATGCACGCCAACAAGCGTGAGGACATCGAATCGGCGTCGGCGGGCGAGATCATCGCGATCGGCGGCATGAAGAACGTCACGACGGGCGACACGATCTCCGACGAAACGAAACAGATCATTCTCGAGTCGATGGAGTTCCCGGATCCGGTCGTCCGTGTCGCGGTTGAACCGAAGACGCGTGCCGATCAGGACAAGATGGGCGTCGCGCTCAACCGTCTGGCTTCGGAAGATCCGTCGTTCCAGGTCTCAACCGACCACGAAACGGGTCAAACGATCATCGCCGGGATGGGCGAACTTCACCTCGAGATCATCGTCGACCGCATGAAGCGTGAATTCGGCGTCGAGGCGAACGTCGGAAAGCCGCAGGTCGCGTACCGCGAGACGATCACCAAACCGGCACCCGGAAAGGAAGTGTTCAAGAAGCAGTCGGGCGGCCGCGGCCAATTCGGTCACGTCGAGCTCGAGATCGAACCGGCACCGGGCGAAGGCTTCGTGTTCGAGGACAAGATTACCGGCGGCGCCATTCCGCGCCAGTTCATCAAGCCGGTTTCGGAAGGTATCCAGGACGCGATGCGCCGCGGGTTCCTCGCCGGATACGAACTCGTCGATATCAAGGCGAGCCTCGTTTTCGGTTCGTACCACGAGGTCGACTCGGACGAGCGTTCGTTCCACATCGCCGGATCGCTGGCGTTCCAGGATGCGCTCAAAAAGGCCAAGCCGGTACTCCTTGAGCCGATCATGCGCGTCGAGGTCGTAACGCCGGAAGAATACATGGGAGCCGTCAACGGCGACCTCAACCGCCGCCGCGGGCAGATCGAGAAAATGGAGCCGCGACCGGGCAACGTCCAGGTTGTGACCGCATTCGTTCCGCTGTCCGAGATGTTCGGATACACCACCGATCTCCGCAGTGCCACGCAGGGCCGCGCGACGTCGTCGATGCACTTCGAGCGCTATGACGAAGCGCCGCGCAACGTCGCCGAGGAGATCATCGCCAAGGTCAAGGGGGCCAGCAGTTAGGCAATTGCGATTTCATTTTTTAGAGAGGATTTATGAGCAAAGAGAAATTTGACAGAAGCAAGCCGCACGTGAACATCGGGACGATCGGACACGTTGATCACGGGAAGACGACCTTGACGGCGGCGATCACGAAGGTGATGTCGAAGCACAATCCGAAGATGGTGTTCCGGTCGTTCGATTCGATCGACAACGCTCCGGAAGA
>JAKOSS010000409.1 GCA_029777145.1 Acidobacteriota bacterium
CGTCGTTTCATTCGATCACGAGAATCGCGTGACGACGATCAATCCCGCGGCGATCCAGATCCTGCGTCTCGAGGATGCGGATTTTGCGGGGATCGAGATGGCGCGGATCTTCAGCGAAGAGAATCGGATCGCGATCGAACGGCTCGTCGGACGCGCGCGGCGGATCGGACATGCGTCGGAACAGGCCGTCCTTCAGCGCGAAAACGCTGACGGCGGCACCGACAATTCGGCAAGCTTGCCGGTCGCGCTGACCGCAACCTCGTTGCCGCGTGTCTTCGGTGAGGCCGTGGGCGTCGTCGTCGTGATCGAGGACCTGACAGAGCTGATCACCGCGCAACGCGCGTCTGCCTGGGCCGAGGTCGCGCGGCGTATGGCGCACGAGATCAAGAATCCGCTGACGCCGATCCAGCTCTCGGCTGAACGCATCGCGAAGCGTTTTTCGCTCTCCGATTCCGGCAACGGCAAGGATCAAACGGCGAAGATCGTGAACGACGGCACCGAGACGATCCTGCGCGAGGTCAGCAGTCTGAAATCGCTCGTCGATGAATTCTCAAGGTTTGCGCGTCTCCCGAACGTCAAGCTCGCGCCCGGCGACATCAGCGAGATCGCATCCCAGGCGTCGGCGATGTTTGAAGATCGCGGCGTCGAGATCGAATCGAATCTCGCGAGCGATCTTCCCGAGGCGATGATCAATCAGGAGCAATTGCGCAGGGTCTTCGTGAACCTCATTGAGAACGCGGTCGAGGCGTTCGACCCGGCGAAATCAGACAAACGGGTGACCGTAAAGACCTACCACGACACGGCCCGTGACCTGATCGTCGCGGAGGTTTCGGACAACGGCAACGGCATTCCGCCGTCTGATTTTCAGAAGCTGTTTCAGCCGTATTTTTCGACGAAGGGACGCGGAACGGGGCTCGGACTCGCGATCGTGCAGCGCATCATCGCCGAGCATCGCGGAAAGATACATGCGTCGAATCCGCCGACCGGCGGCGCGCGGTTCGTGATCGAGATACCAGTCTAGCCATTTGGGATGTGGGATTTGGGATTTGCGATATTTGCGATTTGAAATCCAATGTATCCCAAATCCGAAATCACAAATCCCAAATCCCAAATGGCAAAGGCTCGACTTTCGACTCCCGACTCCGTACTATCGACTGGAGATGAACTCAGTTCTCATTGTTGACGACGAACGCGGTATCCGCGAGACGCTCTCAGGCGTTCTGGAAGACGAAGGATTCGAGGTGGAATCCGTCGCGTCGGGCGAAGAGTGTCTTGCGAAGGTCGAAGCGGAGCATTTTTCGTGCATTCTGCTCGATATCTGGCTCGGTCCCGGGATCGACGGGCTCGAAACGCTCAAACGTCTTCGCGAGAACGGAAGCGATTCCGCGGTCATCATGATCTCCGGCCACGGAAACATCGAAACCGCGGTGAACGCCACTAAACTCGGCGCGTTCGACTTCATCGAAAAGCCCCTAAGTCTCGAAAAGACCGTTCTTACCGTCCGCAACGCGATCAAACAGCGCGAACTCGAACGCGTCAATGCGCAGCTTGCCGAACAGTTGTCGGAAGAATACGCGATGATCGGCGAATCGGTCGCGATGCGCGCTCTTCGCAAACAGATCTCGATCGTCGCTCCGAGCGATGGCCGCGTCCTGATCTCGGGTGAATCCGGAACCGGAAAAGAACTCGTCGCGCGCGCGATCCACGCGCAATCGCGCCGGAGAAGCGCTCCGTTCGTCGAAATAAACTCGGCCGCGATCCCCGAAGAACTGGTCGAATCGGAACTGTTCGGTCATGCCAAGGGAGCTTTTTCAGGA
>JAKOSS010000410.1 GCA_029777145.1 Acidobacteriota bacterium
ATCAACGCCGGCAAGATCCCTGGACCGCGGATGCAGGTTGCGAACTACTACATCGGTTCGACCGGAAGTCACGGGGACGTCGTCGGATTTTCGCCGTGGCTGTCGTCGCGCATGCCCGAAGAGATGTCGGGCGTCGCGGACGGCGTCGACGGCGTGCGGAAGAAGGTCCGTTACATGATCAAGTTTGGCGCGGACGTCATCAAATTCGGTGCGAGTGCCGGTGTCCTGACGGAAGAAGCGAGTGTCGGCGCGCCGCAGTTTACCCAGGAAGAAATGAACGCGATCGTGGATGAAGCGCGGATGCACGGCGTCAAGGCCTGCGCGCACGCTCACGGCACCGAAGCGATCAAGATGGCGATCCGCGCCGGCGTTGCCTCGGTCGAGCACGGTTCGTTCATCGATGACGAGGGCATTCAGATGATGAAAGAACGCGGGACGTTCCTTTCTGCCGATATCTACAACGACGATTACATCATGTCGGAATTCGCGCGGCTCGGATTTCCGCAGAAGATCCTCGACAAGGAGAAGCTCGTCGGGCGCACGCAGCGCGAGAATTTCAGGAAATGCGTCCTCGCCGGCGTGAAGATCGCCTACGGAACCGACGCCGGTGTTTATCCGCACGGTTGGAACGGCAAACAGTTCGCGAAACAGGTCGAGTGGGGACAGACGCCGATGCAGGCGATCCAGTCGGCGACGATCGTCTCAGCCGATCTCCTCGGCTGGAAGGACCAGATCGGATCGATCGCGGTCGGAAAGTTCGCCGACATCGTCGCGGTCGAAGGCGATCCGCTGAAAGGCATCTCGATCCTCGAGAACGTGCAATTCGTGATGAAGGACGGCGCGGTCGTGAAGAACACGCTGTGAAATTCCAGATTCCAGCGGCCTTCGGTCGATTCCAGGCATTCCAGCAGCCTTCGCTGATTTCAAGATTTCAAAATTCGAAACATTATCGCGCCGATGCGATCACGAAACGGGCCGCCTGGAATGGCTGGAATCGGCCGAAGGCTGTTGGAATCCTGGAATCGGCCGAAGGTCGGTGGAATCTTGAAATTAGTGCATAAACACGGCGCCGCCGAACGTCACGAGCAAAATGACGCTGACGAACGCGTTAGTGGTAAAGAACGCGGCATTCATGCGGCTCAAATCGTTCGCCTTGACGAGCGTGTGCTGATAAACGAGCAGCGCGCCGACGGCGCCGACTCCGGCGAGCGCGAGCCATCCGAGTTCGCTGACCAAGTAGAAAAGCAGAAGTACGATGAACGCCTGAAGGTGGAACATCCGCGCGATCCAAAGTGAGTTTCGAATTCCGAATCGTGCCGGGATCGATCGCAGACCTGCCTTCCGATCATATTCGTAATCCTGGCAGGCATACATCACGTCGAATCCGGCGGTCCACATCATCACGACCAGCGACAAAAGTATCGGAACTTCCGAGTCGAGCGATCCGCGGACCGCGATCCACGCCGCCGTCGGACTGATCGCCAGTGCCCAGCCGAGGATCAGGTGCGCAAAACTCGTGTAGCGTTTTGCGTACGAATATCCGAGCACGCTCAACAGCGCGATCGGCGAAAGAATGAACGTCAACCGGTTCAGCGAATACGCGGCGACTTCGAACAAGACGATCGACGCGATCAGAAACGCCCACGCAAATCCGACCGAAAGCTTGCCGGTCGGAAGCTCGCGATTCGCCGTCCGCGGATTCGCGGCGTCAAACTTTCGGTCGATGATTCGGTTGAAGGTCATCGCCGCGGAACGCGCTCCGACCATCGCCAGCGTGATCCACACAATCTGATACCACGCCGGCAATCCGTTGGCCGCGAGGATCGCGCCAAGAAACGCGAACGGC
>JAKOSS010000411.1 GCA_029777145.1 Acidobacteriota bacterium
GATCTGCGACGATACCCGTTCCCACTCGACATCGGTCAACGGTCGAGTCGCCTCAAAGGACAATCGTCCCATTTTCGCGTAACCGTAGCCACCTAGTCCGTCCAATCGTTTGACCGTAATTGATCTCGTCTCACCTTCCTTCGAAATTCGTATCGCGATCGGCGGATCGAAAGTCGGGAAAAGTACTAGCCGGTAGGCGACATTATCCACGTAATCAACTAGCGGCTTCTCACCGAACCGCCTGAGGACCTCCTTTTCCCATTCCTGATAATCGCTCTTTGACGGGAAACAATCGGACGACGCCAAGTCATTGCATCCAACCATCTCGATCGGAGTATCTACCCGCGGATAGCCGGAATCAAGGTAGCGGACAATCGAAACAACGATGATGATCGCCGCGACGAAAGCAGTTCCGAACACGGTTGTTAACTTCGTTCGCCAAAAACTCATTGTTTGCTTTGACGTTGAGGATCCCAACAAAGTTCCTCACCGGACTCATTTTCCGACTGGAGCGCAAGCGTCCCGCTTGCAACTTCGCGGAGCGATGTCAGTTCCGCAAAGGTATCAACGAGAAAGTCCGCGCCGGCTCCAACCAACTCATCCCGTCCACGGAATCCGTACGTGCAACCGATCGTCTTAATCCCCGCGTTTTTCCCGGCCCCGATGTCGATGCGGCTGTCGCCGATCATCACACACTCGGTGATTTCGACGCCGAGCGATCTTGCGGTCTCGACAAGCGGCATCGGATCCGGCTTGCGCTTCGGAAACGTGTCGCCGCCGGCGATCGCATCGAACTTATCCGCGATCCCGAACGACTCAAGGATCTTGACGCTGAAATCGCGCGGCTTGTTCGTAATGACAGCCTTTTTGAAGCCGTTTAGCTTACCGAGCGTTTCGGTGACGCCGTCGTACAATCGCGTTTTGACCAAACAATTCCGATCGTAATGCGTCCGAAAAACATCGACCGCGCGGTTAACAAGTTCGGCATCCGGTTCGCTTCCAAGGCTTGCGCGCAGCGATCGCGAAAGCAGGTTGAACACGCCCTCGCCGATGAATCCGTAAACCGCCTCGGTCGCAACCGACGGAACTTCCATCGCGGCGAGCGCGAGATTCACCGAATCCGCGAGGTCGTCACGGGAATCGATCAAAGTCCCGTCGAGATCAAAGAACAGAAGCCGAATACTCATTTGTTGTCCAAACTTCCAGCGACCGCCCGCGCGGACGTGAGTTTCGTGATTCGTCCCTCAGCCGAGAACCGTCCCTCATCAAACGGACAATCAGTTGCGCTGTAGTCGACCTCGCCGCTGAACTCGCATATTTCGCCTGCCTTGCACGCCGCCAAAATTCGCCGCCCCGCGTCGGAATCGTTATCAAAACAAAAACCTGCGAGATCGCCAGACTCCTCGCCGTAATACAGAATCGTTGATTCCTTTTCGTTGCTGTGGAGACGTCCCTTGAACGTCACCGACTCGCCGGTCGATGGCTTTTCCGCCGTTGTTGAAGCTACGGGTGTCGCAGTACTCCGATTTGCCGAATTCGATGTTCCGACGCCTTCAGTCTGAACCTGACACGAGATCATCCCCAGTGTTATTAGCAGCAATAGAGGAATCGCTTTCATCAATTCATTTCCCGCCCGCCGCGAATCGTCCGTAATTGTAGTAGGCGGCGCACGCACCTTCCGACGAAACCATCGTCGCGCCGAGCGGTTTGCGCGGCGTACATTCCTTTCCGAACGCCGGGCATTCGTGCGGCTTGATCGTTCCCTGAAGGACCTCGCCGGCGCGGCATAGCGGCGATTCGACGGTTTTGATGCCGGTCACGTCGAAGCGGTGCTCGGCGTCGAATTCGCGGTATTTTTCCGAAAGGGACCAGCCGCTGTTCGGGATCACGCCGATCCCGCGCCAGGCGCGGTCCGATTCTTCGAAGACGTCGGCGAGCATCGCCTGTGCGGCATTGTTGCCTTCAAAAGTGACGATCCGCTCGTACGCGTTCTCGACCTCGTGGCGGCCCGATTCGAGCTGCAGGACGACGCGGCGGATTCCTTCGAGCACGTCGAGCGGTTCGAAACCGGTAACGACGATCGGGACTTTGTACTTTTCGGCGAGCGGTGGATATTGCGAGTATCCCATCACCGAGCAGACGTGGCCCGCGGCGAGGAATCCCTGAACGCGGTTCGTCGGCGATTCCATGATAGCCGCGATCGCCGGTGGCACGAGTACATGCGAGACGAGCATCGAGAAGTTCTTTAGTCCCAAGCGTTTCGCCTGAAAAACCGACATCGCGTTCGGCGGCGCGGTCGTCTCGAACCCGACTCCAAAGAACACGACTTCCCTATCCGGATTCTCCTGCGCGAGTTTCACCGCATCGAGCGGCGAATAGACGGTGCGCACGTCGCCGCCCTCGCTCTTGATCCGGAACAGATCCTTATCGCTTCCGGGAACGCGGAGCATGTCGCCGAATGAGCAGAAAATGACGTTCGGTTTGGCGGCGATCGCGAGCGCCTTGTCGATCAGTTCAAGCGGCGTGACGCAGACCGGGCAGCCGGGCCCGTGAATGAGCTCGATCTCTTTCGGCAGCAGTTGATCGATGCCGTTGCGGATGATCGAATGCGTTTGCCCGCCGCAAACCTCCATGATCGCCCATGGTTTGGTCGTCACCGAGCGGATCTCGTCGAAGAGCTTTTTGGCGAGTTCGGGATCGCGAAATTCTTGCTGGTACTTCATATCGATTTTGGATTTTTGATTTTTGATTTTGGATTTCCCGGGCCGATGATTCGGAATCCGATAGTGATTCGAATACGATTCGATCGGAGAAATCCAAAATCCAAAATCGAAAATCTAAAATTTCTCAAAGGAAAACTTTCCCGGCGCCGGTTCCTCCCCGAGTTCTTCTTCGAGAATTCCCATCTCGCGGAAGATCCGCAGGGTCTCGAGCGCCGATTGTTCGTCGAGCTTTTGGATCGCGAATCCGACATGGACGATCGCGTAGTCGCCGACCGCGATCTCGGGGAGATATTCGAGACAGATCTCTTTCGTGATCCCGTCGAAGTCGATCTTCCCCATCCGCGCCCCGTTGGCCTCGTAAACTTCTTTAACTTGTCCTGGTACGGCTAAACACATACGTTTGGAGTTCCGCCTTCAGGCGGCTCTTTCATTCCAAAATTCCAGGATTCCAAGATTCCAGCTGACCGCTGAAACCCTCGCAATCCAAAGTCCAAAATCAAAAATCCAAAATCCGGACTCCTGCCAAAACGGCCTGTCCCAACGCGAGTCCGGCGTCGTTCGGCGGCACAATGCGATGCAAAAGCACTTCAAATCCGGCGCGGTCCAGTTTCGGCCAGACCCGCCGCATCAATGCCGCGTTCTGAAAACAACCGCCAGATAGAGCCACGCGGTCGATACCAGATTCTTTGCGAAAACGGCACGCCGTCTCAACGATCAGCTCGGCGACGCCGTTGTGGAACCGCGCCGAGATGCGATCCACACCTACGCCGTTCCTTAGATCGGAGACGACGTCGCGGACAAGCCCGCGCCAGTCGATCTCGTCTCCGTCAATTTCAAACCCGTAGGAATCCGCTTCATTTTCGTCCAAAACCGCCTCGAATTCAATCGCGGCCTGCGCCTCGTACGTCGCGTTCTGCCGTACCCCGGCGAGCGACGCGACGGCGTCGAAGACACGACCGAAGCTGCTCGTTTCGACCGTGTTCAGGCTTCGTTCGAGTTGTTTCTGAAGTACTCCGAGTTCAGTTTCCGAACACGCCGCGACGGGCGCCAGATCGCCGGTCCAGTCGATGCCGGCTTCCCGCAACAGCCCGAGTGCGATCCGGTAGACGTTCTTGACGGAGGCGTCGCCGCCGGCGAGCGGAAAGTACCGAAGGTGCGCGACGCGTTCGAGCCGCCGGTAACCGCCCAAAAAGACTTCGCCGCCCCAGATCTTGCCGTCGACGCCGTATCCCGTGCCGTCGAAGGCGAATCCGATAACTTCTTCGTCGCGTATCCCGTTCTCGGCCATCACCGACGCGATGTGCGCCTGGTGATGCTGGACGCCGATGAAATTCGGAAAATTGCGCCGCGCCCACGAGCTCGAAAGATAATTCGGATGCAGATCGCCAACGACTGCTTCCGGCTCGACTCGGAACAGGCTTTTCATCTGTCCGGCCGCATGTTCGAAAGCGCACAGCGTTTCGAGGTTCTCCATATCGCCGATGTGCTGCGACATAAACGCGTAGTTTTCGCGCGTCAGGCAAAACGCCGCCTTGAGTTCCCCGCCGACGGCAAGCAGTTGCGGGAGCTTGAACGGCAGCTCGACCGGAAACGGCGCATACCCGCGGGAACGACGGATGGGCAGGATTTTGGATTTTTGATTTTGGATTTTGGATTTCCGTATCGTATCAACGGGGAATAATTCGGTCGTCGAGCTGTTATCACAGGGCGAATCCAAAATCCAAAATCCAAAATCTAAAATCCTCGTCACAGAATCGTCGCATTGCACGTAGATCTCGCGGTCGTGAAGCAGAAAATCGTCGGCGAGTCCGGCGAGTTTTTCGAGCGCCTCGGCGTTGTCCTTGACAATCGGCTCGTTCGAGTAATTTCCGGACGTCATTACCAGAACGTCGAGGCCGTCGTCAAACAAGAGATGATGGAGCGGCGCGTACGGCAGCATTATTCCGATGAATTGATTGTTCGGCGCGACCGATTCAGGCAAACGAGTAGCGTTTTCAGGATCGCCGTCAGCGGCGCGATCCGTCCCTTTTCGAAGCAGAACGATCGGCCGCGCGCGGCTCGTGAGCAATTCCTCTTCAGTCTCGGATATGTCGGCGAACTTTCGCGCGGTTTCGAGATCGCGCGCCATGACCGCGAACGGCTTGTCGACACGCCCTTTCCGACGCCGCAATTCCTCCACCGCGGCTTCGTTCTGCGCATCGCACGCAAGGTGGAAACCGCCAATACCTTTGATGGCCGCAATTCTCCCGGCGCGGAGCGCCTCACGGCAATTTCGGATGTGGGAATTCTGATTTCGGATTCGCTCATCTCGAAGTTCGGCCGAAACTCCAACATTCGAAACATCCGAATTCACAAATCCCGAATCCCAAATCACCCTAGGTCCGCATTCCCAGCAAGAGATCGGCTGCGCGTGGAACCGACGGTCGAGCGGATCGTTGTATTCCGCCGTGCACGCGGCGCACATTTCGAACGCGTCCATTGTCGTGTTCGGGCGATCGTACGGAACGTTGCGCGTGATAGTGAATCGAGGTCCGCAATTGGTGCAGTTGATGAACGGATAAAGATACCGACGATCGGCGGGATCGAACATCTCGCGGAGGCAATCGGCGCAGACCGAGATGTCCGGCGAGATCAGCGTGAAGTCTTCTTCGTGCGCCTCGCTTTCGAGGATCCGAAATTCTGAGTCATTATTGGCCGCGATCTCGCTGACCGCGATCGAGGCAATGTGCGCAAGCGGCGGAGCATCGCTTCGCAAAAACGCGACGAATTCGTCGACCAATTCGCCTTCGGCCTCGATGAAGACGCCTTTCGACTCGTTCCCGACGAACCCGTTGATCCCGAATCGCTTCGCCGCCGAGTAAACGAACGGACGGAAGCCGACGCCCTGAACGACGCCGGAGATCTCGATCCGAACCCTCCTCGTTCCCGTCTTTGCGGTCATCGGAACCATCAGGCTTCCACGATCATGATCCGGTTGTTTCCGGAATCGGCGGCCGCCAAACGGCCGTTGTGCAGATGAATGCCGTAAACCCAGCAGAGCGTGTCGCGGTCGACCATTTTCCAGCGGTTCTCGCCGTTTTCGTCGAAGCTGACCTGTCCGAAGACGCCGTCGGCCGGCATGAACGCTCCCGATCGCGGAAGTTCGTCCCAGAATAATACCCGATTGTTGGCGGTGTCGGCGACGGCGATCACATTTCCGTCGACGGCGATCGAGTATGGAAAACGAAGGCGTGAAGGACCTTGCTTAATGTATGGAAACTCGCCGTTCTTTTCGAAATTCTCCTGTCCGATGACGAGGTCGGCGTCGCGGTCCGAATCGAGCGTCCCGTTCCAGCCGAGAACGCGGTGATTTCCGGCGTCGGCGAAATAGACCGTTTCGGAGTTTCCGGCGATGTCATGCACCCAGCGAAATCTCTTGGCACTCGCTTCGTTCGTCAATCCGCGGTTCTCGAGATTCGTTTCGAAATCATCCTGACCGATGACGAAATCGGCGGGCTGATCGGCTTCGGGAATGCCGTTCCAACCGACGACGCGGCGGTTTCCGGTATCGGCGACGTAGAACTTACCGTTCACGAAATTGAACCCGTAACACCAGTAAAGCGAATCACTTGCGCAACCGGCGCGGCCGCGGTTCTCGGTGATCGATTCGAGATCCGGATGCCCGATCACGTAGTCGGGCGGTGCGAA
>JAKOSS010000412.1 GCA_029777145.1 Acidobacteriota bacterium
CTGACCGACTTCGGGAAGATCAATCCGCCATATCAGGATCGTTATTCAGACGGCGACTCCGTGATCTCGTATACCGGTTCAGGCCGGCATGGTGACCAACGTCTCGACCCGCGAAACCGCGCGCTGCAGGCGGCGATCGAGAGCGCTCACGCAGTCCCATTGTTCTGCAAGCTCGGCGTGAATCGTTGGCAGTTTCTCGGCCACTGGCGCGTCGCTTGGGCGGAGTACACATTCGACGTCCCACAGCAGCGAATGCTTTGGAAATTCAGGCTTGAATCGACGGATTAAATGCGATGACGACTCAAATCCGGAGCGGACTGCTTACCGACAGCGACATATTCGCGACCGAGGTCTTGAAACCATAGACGAGCAAAATCGCGACCAACACCGACTTTACGACCATATCGCCTGCGAACCATGCAGCGATATTCGTGGTCAGAAGCGAATTCATCAACCAGAATGCGACGGTCTGCGAAACGATCGTCGCCAATAGGCCGATTCGGACATTAACGAGACTTCCCAAAACCCCGCCCAATACGATTAACGGCACCGCCGGTAGCGAACGTACGAAAAGCGCGACCGTGACTGAGGTCACGAGCAGGTAGAAGACAATTTCCGCAAACCGCCTCCGCCTGACGGTCAGAAAGATCAGGACGAAAAAGCAGATAATGAGAAATCCGATCGCGATGCCGGTTCCAAGGCCGGTGAAGATCATCGAAGAGCTGCTGAGGAGCGAGATCAGCGAGTTATCTTGAGCGAACGGTTCGTAGTCACTTCCGCTAACCACCGCAATCAGGTTCGAGCCTCGGATCAAGGCGGCATTCGCCAAAGCCCAAACCGTTCCGATCAAAACGTCGCGTCCGACCAACGGATCGCGCCAATCGCCGGCGAGCAACCGGTTCCACGAGATGATCAAATCGGGCAAATTCCGGCGGACGATCGGTTCGAGTGCGAGATAGAGCAGCCACGTTGCCGCCGTCGCGAACAGTGCGATTCGGATCGAATGCGCAAGACGCCCCAATTCGGGAAGAAACGCCGGAACGTGCCCCATCGAGAAGAACCAGCCCAGAAACACCGCGACAAAGACGAAACAACTCGTTTTGAACGCGCCGCTCCTGTCACCGCTTCCTGACTTGAGGTTCTTTCGTACCAAGTATGCCGCGGCGGCGATCGTGAGGATGACCAGCATCGCGAAAAATGATATCGCGATCCAAAACCGTGTCGTGAACGCATCGACCTGGTCAACGTTCGTCTTCGTCCACGGATAGACCAATCGGAAATTGACGATCTTTCCCTGAAATCCGGCTGCCTCGACCCGAAGGGGAATTTCGGGATGGTCAGGCATTACCCCTTCCCAGGCCTTTCGGACGTCGTACGCGCTCGGAGGAGTCCACTTGGGTTCGACTTCTTTGAACTTGGAAATGTCGAGTTCTGCAGGTCCGAATGCGACCGAAAAGTCGACAGTGGAATCGACCGGCTCCGGCGTGAACACGGGAGGCACCGCACTGAAACCGACCAGACGTCCGCGGGTGTCGAACGAGACGGACCGCATTCCGCTCTCCGCCATCGGTCCGGTAGTCCACATACCGCTTCCGGCCATGTAAATATCAAAGTAGCGTGGACTTTGTTCTTCAAGGAACACAAACATCGATGGTTGCCCGGTCGAGATCTTTTCCCAATCCTCTTTTGATGCCTTTTCACGAATATGATCTGAGTAGGAACCGTCGAGACGGTATCGCGAAAACCTTTCGACGGCAGCGTCGGGAAAGCCAAACCGGTTGACGATCTCGTTCGCTCTTTCCGACAGCACTTCGGGCCGTTTGGTGAACGGGATCAAGTTATGCGCGTCCGTTCGCATCGATGCGACGACCGCCAAAACGAACGCCAATACGCCGCCCGCGAGTAGGATCGCAGCGATCATCGGCGACAAGGCTCCACGCTTGGGCGACGCGGCCACCATTTCCGGCGAGGGCGTTTCGCCCGCATCGAGCGCGATCTGCATCGGGTTGCCGCCCGGTAGCGCCATCGCCACATGAAGGGCACTCGGCGGGCGGTCGCTCGGGTCTTTCTCGAGGCATTGCGCGATCACGCTTTCGACCAGCGGATCGATCCCTTTTACATATTCGGAAGGATTCGTCGGCGTCTCGGTCTGATGCTTACGGATCAATTCGTGAATCGAATCGGCGACGAACGCCTGCTTGCCGGTAAAGATCTCGTAGAGTACCAGTCCGAGTGCATAAATATCGCTCCGCGCCGAGACTTCCTTGCCGGCGATCTGTTCGGGTGACATATAGGCCGGCGTGCCGACGCGCAAGCGCTCGTTTACGATCTCGGCTTCCATTGCGGCGATCCCGAAATCGGTGATGCGGGCCTTTCCTTTGCTGTCGATGATGACGTTCGCCGGTTTGAAATCGCGATGAAGGATGCCGGCGTTGTGAATTGCCGCAAGGCCGACGCACAGTTCGCGTGCGATCTCCACGGCGCGTTCCGATGACAGTCGGCCGACGCGGCGCAGAAGCTGCGAAAGATCGTCGCCGTCAATGAACTCCATCGACAGAAAATGACGGCCATCGACCTCGCCGATATCGAAAACACGGCAAACGTTGGGATGCGAGACATGCCGGGCCATGCGGACCTCGGCGTGGAATCGGGCGAGCGCGTCGGCGTCCCTTTCAAGTTTATCCGGTAAGAATTTGAGCGCGACGACCTGTGAAAGTTTGATATCGTCGGCCTTATAGACCTCTCCCATTCCGCCCTTGCCGAGAAGGCCGAGAATTCTATAGCGGCCGGCGAGGATGGTTCCGGCGACGAAGTTTTCATCGCTCCCGGTGATCGGCGAACCGCTTCGGTGTATCCGCGTCTTCTTGCTTTCAAAAACGCTTGGCGAATCGAGGATCGCCGGGCTTTCGAGGAACGAATCATCCGACTCATGACTTGCGATCAGCCGTTCGACCTCGGACCGCAATCCCGGATCGTCAGCGCACAGACGAGCGATTACCTCGGCGCGTTCTTCGGGAGCAGAGGAAATCGCGGCATCAAAAATTTGCCGCACCTGCTTCCACCGCTCTTGATCGGAGCCTTGGTCCTCAAAGTTTTTGGTCGCTTTGGTTTCGCTCATCTCGGGTTCGCTTCGCAAGTTTTCAAGTAAGTTAAACGGATTGCCGGCAAAAGCCAACACTGGATGATGTCGGGACGTTTGCGACAACGAATGTCTGGTCGTCCCGACACGGCGGGAAATTGGCTATTTGGATCTTGCCGGCGGCTTCGTGATCACCGTGGGCTGGAAAAATGCCAGCTTCCAATCATTTTTGACCCGGACGAAATTCAGCGCCACGCGTTCGAGAAGGGTAATGTCGTTTCCCTGCGCTTCATAACGCATCGTGACCAATGCCGTATCGGCATCGAGGAAGTTTATCGACAATTCGCTGACGGAAATCGTAAGGCTCTTGCCGCCGTACGGGACTTCGCGAACCCAGGTCATGCGCTTCAGCACTTCGGCACGACCGGCAACTACCTCACCGAACGGGTCGATGTGAACAACGTTCTCGGTCATGAGAGCTTCGGTGGACTTTATGTCACCATTCTCGAAAGCTTGGCCGAATTGCTGAAGGACTGCTATGACCGCTGCCTCATCGGCTTTCGATCCGGACTGCGCGAAAGCGCCGGCGCAAAGTACAACCATGATAACGATTGTGAATAATGTTGTTTTCATTTCTCATTCTCTCCTTTTTTTGTGATTTTTGGATCGGAACTTTCGCTCCTGTTTACCAAAGGCGTCAAAGTCTCATCAAACCGCTAAATTTTTCTCGCGATCGGCCCGCATTGCTCGCCAGCGTTCGGTCGCAATCGAAGGATCCGCCGAATCGATGCAAAGTCAATGCAACAAAGTGCTATCATTTCGGGCGTGAATGACGGGTCACAGATAACTCAGTTGTTGAGAGACTGGCGCGCAGGCAGCAAAGAAGCGCTCGATGAACTTCTGCCTTTGGTTTACGCCGAGCTTCACCGGAAAGCTTCGCGATACCTTCGAAACGAACGTGTCGGTCACACCCTGCAAACGACGGCTCTGATCAACGAGGCATATGTCAAACTGCTCGGCCTGAACGACATCGACTGGCGGGACCGAAACCACTTTTATGCGATCGCCTCGACCGCCATGCGCCGGATCCTGGTCGATCACGCCCGCGAGCGCAATCGCGACAAGCGTGGCGGCGCGAATGAGAACCTGCCGATTGACGACGCGCTGCAGATCGCTTCTTCGCGGCGCCCGGTGAATTTGATCGATCTCGATGAAGCGCTTTCAAGGCTCTCGACGCTCGACGAACGTCAGGCAAAGGTCGTCGAACTGCGATACTTTGTTGGTCTTTCGATTGACGAAGCCGCCGAGATCCTGGGAGTTTCAAACGCAACCGTCCGGCTTGATTGGACGATGGCGAAGGCGTGGCTGCGCGAGCAGCTCTCGGTAATGAAATGATCAGCAAAGGATCGGCAAAGGCTTGCAATCGATGGGAGTGAATTGTAACCTGCGCCTTATGCTTTTTTCCGATCTCGAAACCGCTAGGTTTCTCGAAAGAACCGAAGCGCGGGTGAACGCCGCGTTTGTCGAGACGCGGGCGCGACTCGAACCGGATTCCGGCGCAAAATGGATCGACGTCGGCGGCACGTACGCGATGTTCGACGGCGCCGAATCGCCGATCACGCAGACTTTCGGCCTCGGAATGTTCTCGGAACCCGACGACGAGGCATTCGAGATGATCGAAGGCTTCTTTCGCGAC
>JAKOSS010000413.1 GCA_029777145.1 Acidobacteriota bacterium
CCGAACCCGAAGCGCCGTCGACCGAGACGCCGCCCGCAAGGCCTTCACCGCGGGTTCCGGGGGCGGTCTTGAGAACGCTCGTGAAATCAACACCCTTCGGCAGCAATTCGATCTTGGCAGCCGAGATGTTCGTCTGGACTTTCGTGGAAGCAACGTCAACCGGAGCAACAAGCTCGTCAGACGTGACTTCAACAGTCGTCGTGGCACCGGTAACCGACAACGCGATGTTGACGGTCGTCGTGGTTTCAAGAGCGACTGATTGATTCGTCATTTCCTTCGCCGCGAATCCGGCCGTCGCGGCAACGGAAACGTTGTACGCGCCCGGAGGCAGCTGGCGGAAAGCATAGAATCCACTAGCATTGGTCACGGCAGTACGGGAAAGACCGATGCTGACACCGGTGACCGTAACTGTTGCATTCGGCACAACCGCGCCGTTCGGGTCAGTGACCGTACCCGAAATTTCACCGAACTGCGACTGAGCTAAAGCGCTGAAGCTGAACAACAGCAGGCTCAACACGATCGATGAAAGAGAAAGCAAGTTTTTTCTCATGTTTTTCTCCTTAAGAAGTAATTGGGTCATTAGAGATCGCTGATCAAATCTATACTTTGAACAACATTTCAAAGGTTCATATACAATTTCAAAGCCACAATACATGAATTCGGGCGTTTGTCTTAAGTGCTTGAATGCAAAGCGTTTAGACGGGAGTGGATTTTTAGACGATGTCCAAATCCGAGGATGTGGATTCAATTATTTGAAGTTTTTCCAAAATGATGGATATTTCGTTGAAGATCGAAGAAGTTTGCGGAGGGAATCCGGCTCGCCGGACGTCATTCTGAACCGTCAAGCCGGTTTCGACGGTGCGTTCGGAAGAAATCGCCGGGCGAATTCGCAGGTTTTGCCCGCTTTCCGGCCGGATCGAAAGGAACGTCGCTCGGTCCAGGCCGGTCAGCAAACGTTGACATTCAACCTTTGAGCTTACGGAGAAACGCGACGAGATTTTCGCCGAGGCGTTCGAGCCGGTCACGCACGAAGTCATCGACCGGCGCGCCGTTCTCGTCGAACGCTTTGTCGGAACGGCCGACGCAGAAATCTTCGGGCAGGACGTAAACGCCCATCGTGCCGAGGATCGAGCGGACTGTCGGAAGCGCGCGGATCCCGCCGAGGGCTCCCGGCGAAGCCATCATCAACGAAACGGCCTTTCCGTTGTAGCACGCGCCGGCCTTCATTTCGCCTCGCGGGCGCGAAGTCCAGTCGATGTAATTCTTGAACGTCCCCGGGATGCTGCTGTTGTACTCCGGCGACGAGATCAGGAATCCGTCATGTTCGAGCATCAAGTCCTGAAGACGGATCGCATTTTCGGGAAGACCTTCGGACGATTCGATGTCGCCGTCGTATGGCGGGATCGGGAAATCCTTGAAATCAATGTAATTCACTTCGGCGCCGGCCCGTCGCGCTCCTTCGACCGCGACACGGACCGTTTTCTTGTTTGTTGAATCCCTTCGCAACGCGCCGGCGAAGGCGAGAATCTTCGGAGTGTAGTTCATTGTCCGTTTAGATTACACGGTGGCCTCACTTTATTTCAAACAAGTTTGGAAAGCTCAGATCGCTTGCTTATAATCGGCGGTGCCAGTTCCAACAATTGCCGATCGGAGAATTCATGAAGTCAATACTGTTCGTTTTGATAACAATATCGTTGGTCATTTTGCCGCCCGTTTCCGTCGTCGGGCAGGTTGCCGCGCCCGGCGAAAAACACGGCAACGGAATCGTCGTCATCAAGGCCGCGCGTCTGATCGACGGCACCGGCGCCGCGCCGATCACCGACGCCGTCATCGTTGTTTCCGGTGACAAGATCACCGCCGTCGGCACCGCATCGAAGGTCGCCGTTCCCTTAGGTGCGCGCGAGATCGATCTCGGCGATGCGACGCTCATGCCGGGTTTTATCGACGCCCATACGCATCTCGTGATGCGCGTCGTCGGCGATCCCGAAGGCAACGGCGCGCTTTTCCGCGACTACGACTCGTTCGCCGCGATCCTCGGCGTGAACAACGCCCGCAAGACGCTGATGGCCGGATTCACGACGGTGCGCAATGTCGGCGCCCCGAACTTTGACGATATGGCGCTCCGCAAGGCGATCAACGACGGCTGGATCGTCGGCCCGCGGATGATCACCGCCGGGCACGCGATCGGGATCACCGGAGGGCATTGCGACGAGAACGGCTTCAAGCCCGGATTGGCCGACGGCGATTACAAGTCGGGCATCGCGGACGGCGTCGATCAGGTCCGCGCGGCGGTCCGGTACCAAGTGAAGTACGGAGCCGACGTCATCAAAACTTGCGCGACCGGCGGCGTCCTGTCCGAAGGAGACGCGGTCGGAGCGACGCAGTACACATACGAAGAGCTGAAGGCGCTCGTCGACGAAGCAACGAAACTCGATCGCAAGGTCGCGGCCCACGCACACGGAACCGAAGGCATCAAGATCGCCGTCCGAGCCGGCGTGGCTTCGATCGAACACGGCTCTTTCCTCGACGAGGAGGGCGCGCGGATGATGGCCGAGAAGGGGACGTATCTAGTGCCGACGCTCATCGCCGGCGAGGTCGTCGAGAAACTCGCTAAGGCCGGAATTCTTGGCGGTCTGCGCGGTGAAAAGGCCCTTTCCGCTGCCGCCGCGATGCGCAACGCGATCAGGATCGCGATCGCCAACAAGGTGAAGATCGCGCTCGGGACCGACTCCGGAGTTTACGAACACGGACTCAACGGACACGAATTTACGCTTTTGGTCGAATGGGGCGGAATGTCGCCGCTCGACGCGATCCGCGCCGGAACGATGGGCAGCGCGACGCTGCTCGGCGTCGACCGCGTTACCGGATCGCTGACGCCCGGAAAATTCGCCGACATCGTCGCCGTTCCCGGAGATCCGACGAAAGACATCAGAAAACTCGAGAACGTCGGCTTCGTGATGAAGTACGGAACTGTTTACAAGGGAAGCGGCGCGCAATGATCAAACCGTTTCGCGACAAATCACCGGTCATTGATCTCTCGGCATTAATCGCCGAGAACGCGGTTGTCATCGGCGACGTCGAGATCGGAGCCCAGGCAAGCGTCTGGTACAACTGCGTGCTCCGCGGCGACGTCAATTTCATCCGGATCGGCGCGCGGACGAACATTCAAGACGGAACGATCATTCATGTTTCGCGCGGAGAGCAGTATCCGACTGTCATCGAAGACGAGGTTACGGTCGGTCACAGCGCGACGATCCACGGCTGTCATATCGAATCGGGAAGCCTGATCGGGATCGGCGCGATCATTCTCGACGGCGCGCGCGTCGGACGCAACTCGTTGATTGCCGCCGGAAGCCTCGTCACGCCGAACACGATCATTCCGGAACGCTCGTTCGTCCTCGGCAGTCCCGCGCGCGTCAAGCGCGAACTCAGCGACGACGAAGTCGAAGGGATTCAAAAGTTCTGGCGGAATTACGTTGAATTAGTAAGGAACTATTAGTGGATAATTGACAATGGAGAATGGATAATCGGTCGGCTCTCGACTTACGACTACTGACTACTAACTACCGTCTACCGTATACTTTCATCATGTCCAAGACCCAACCCGCGCGCGGAATGCGCGACTTTTTGCCCAAAGACGTTCGCCGGAGAAATTACGTCATCGGCATCATCAAAGAAGTATATGAATCCTACGGTTTCGAACCGCTCGAGACGCCGTCCGTCGAGAACCTCGAAACTCTCATGGGCAAGTACGGCGAAGAGGGCAACCAACTCATTTTCAAGATCCTCAAACGCGGCGAAAAGCTCGACATTTCAAAGGGCGAAAACGGTCTTTCGGATCTCGCGCTCCGCTACGATCTGACCGTGCCGCTGGCGCGGGTCGTCGCGAATTATCGCAACGAGCTGCCGAAGTTTTTCAAGCGCTATCAGATCCAGCCGGTTTGGCGCGCCGATCGTCCGGCACGCGGACGCTACCGCGAGTTTTATCAATGCGACGTCGACGCGATCGGCTCGACATCGATGATCGTCGAGGCGGAATTGATCTCTGCGGTCAGCGACATATTGAATCGTCTTGGATTCGACGATTTCGTCGTAAAGTTGAACAGTCGCAAAATCTTGACCGAGATGCTTGACTCTGCCGGAATTCCCGCAAACGGCCATACCGATGCACTTGTTGCGATCGATAAGCTCGACAAAATCGGTCGGGACGGAGTGGCGAGAGAACTTGCTGAACGTGGAATTGATTCAAAGGCCGCCGTTTCACTTCTTGAGTTGTTCGAGAGCACTCACGGAAGACCGAATTCCGAAATCATAAGGTCACTCGGTATGGCAGTTAGCGCGGATACACTTTCGGAGGTCAGTCAAATTCTTGACCTCGCTTCGGGCGTTCCGATCGCGGTCGATCCTAGTCTCGCCCGCGGGCTCTCATATTACACCGGCGCGATATTCGAGATCGCCGTTCCTGACCTCGCCGGGAGTCTTGGCGGCGGAGGACGTTACGACGGATTGATCGGGATGTTCGGCAAGGAACAGATCCCGGCTTGCGGATTTTCGCTGGGCCTCGAACGCATCCTCGTCGTGATGGACGAACGCGGGATGTTCCCCGAGGAACTCGCCGACAATTCGGCGGACGTGATGGTCACGGTTTGGAGTGAGGCATCCGCCGGCGAGTCGATCAAACTCGCGTCCGAATTGCGTCGTAACGGACTTCGGGTACTCGTTTATCCAGAGGCGGACAAACTCGGGAAGCAATTCAAATACGCCGGCCAGATCGACGTCAAATACGTCTGCGTGCTCGGCGAATCGGAGATCGCGGACCAGACCGTCACGCTCAAGAACATGCTGACCGGCGAGCAGGAAACGATCGCGCGTGCCGAACTCGCTGACAAAATTCTGACATGAAATTATTGGCATTCTTCACGATTCTGACCGCACTCACATTGCCGGCCACGGTTAGATCTCAATCGGACGCCAAGTTCGTCTCGCTGCCCGGCGGGTTTGCCGTGTCGCTTCCCGCGGACGGGTTCAGTGAAGGCGGCGCCCACGGGACGGCGGGCGGAATCTATTACGGGATCACCACCAAGCAAGCAAAATTCGAGGTCGGTTTCTACGAGACGAACGGATTGCCGATGGCGATGCGCGACGGCGAATTTTCTTTTGAATTGATGGCTGAGGCGAACATCAATCGCCTTTCGCGCCGCGGGGAGAGGATCTCGGAATCGAAGATCGTTCTTCAAGGTTATGAAGGCCGCGAATATCATTTCGCGTCGAATTCCGAACATCACTTTTTCCGGCTCTGGTTGGCCGGCGATCGCGTCTTCAATATCGTTGCTGAAACCCGGGACACCGGCGAAGCCAACGTCCGGCTGATTCGCGGAGTTTTCGATTCGTTCGAAATTCTCGATCCGAAGTTTGTCGCTGAGAAGATCGAACAGAGACTCAAGGAAAATACCCCGGCGGACCTGCCACAAAAGCCGGCGGTCACGAAGAAGACTTCGGATTCGGAGGATCAAAAACTTCGTGGCAGGGTGCGATCCGTGCTCGACGAGTATTCGCCGGTGAACCTCAAAGGAGGTGCGCTGAAGCCGCGCCGGCGTGCGTATCAGGAATTTGACGAGAACGGCCGGCTGTTGAAACGGATCGATTTTGACAATCTCGGAAATCCTTTTCAGGTCAGGGTTTATGGTTTCGTGGCGGGAAAACGCGTGGCGCGGCTCGGTCCGACAATTCGATACGGCGGGATCGTCAGCGGAATCCTAATCGGCGGGACGGCGGTTCGGAGATCCGAGCCGCGATTTGACGAGTTCTACAAGTACGTCTACGTTGGGACTAAATTGACTGAAGAAAGATGTTACGACGCTTCCGGCGGCCTGCAGTCAAGGGTTGCCTACAAGCATCGGCCCGGAATTGTCGAGATTTCGTTCTTTAACCTCGGTGGCCGGATCGGTCAGCGACGATGGACGTCCCTTGACAAGGACGGGAACGAATCGGAAGTGAAGATCAGTACGCCGTCGAGCACTTTCGAACCCGAGTCGCGTTATCGGTTCCGGTATGACGTGATCGACGGGCACGGGAACTGGACGAAACGGACGCTGCTCAAATGGTACGGTTACGACGGCGAGGGAACATTTCAGGTCGAAGAGATCCAATCGCGGACGATCACCTATTTCGACTAGAATCGGTCGTCGAAACGCGCGTCAGCAAGATCCGTAAGAACTGATAGCTGATAGCTGATAGTTGATAGCTTAAAGCAGATTCCGTTATCCGTTGTCAGCTATCCGTTCTCAGCTATTCCGATAAGAGAAACGTGATAGTAAATTGTCCCGACATAAACGAAGAAATCGCGGCGCGGATCGCCGACGGCTTCCGGCTCGAGATGATCTTTCCGGCCGATTCGCCGCGTGTCGCGGAACTGAGCCGCGACGGTGAAAGGATCCGGATCGAACGGGAATCCGTATCCTTGCGGGATCGCGAATGGCATGTCGGGCGCGCCGGAATGGAATACCGCGATCTCATTCCCGACCGCCTCGGCGGCCGTGTCATCGCCTCGCCCATCCGCATCCCGAACGGCGGTCCGATACCCGATTACGTCCACTATCATCACGTCGAATTCCAGATCATCTATTGCCTCAGCGGAACGGCGAAGGTCGTCTATGAAGATCAGGGCGAGCCGTTCGACTTCAGCGCCGGCGACTGCGTGCTGCAACCTCCCGGGATCAGGCACCGGGTGCTCGAATGTACCGGTGGATTCGAGGTTTTCGAGGTCGGATCGCCGGCCGAGCATCCGACTTTCGCCGAACATTCATTTGATCTTCCGACGCCGGACATCGATCCGGGACGTGAATTCGGAGGACAAAAGTTCGTTCGCCACCGCGCTTCCGTGGCAACGACCATCGAATCAAATGGACTCGCCATTCGCCCGACCGGAATCCGCGAAGCGAGCGCCGGTGCCGGCGACGTTTACACCGTTTCGTCCGATTCGGGCGCGGCGTTTTCGGCGTTAAGAGACGGCGACATCGTGATCGCGTTCGTCGCATCAGGAACGGCGCACGCGGCAGATCGGAAATTCGATCGCGGCGATGTCATCGTTCTAGAGGACGGCTCCGACCGATCGATCTTCGTCGGTCAGCGGTCCGAGATCGTGGTCGTCGAAGTTCGGCGCTAGTCGATTCGTTCGAAACCCTGATACCACATGTTCGGGTTCGTTTCCTTGGCCTGACGCTGGAATTTCAGCAGGAATTTCGACGCGCCGGGCGCCCCGTCATTGCGCCCGACTGCATCGAAAAGTTCGATCCCGCCGGCGTCGAAATAGACCTCAAAGTCGATTGAGCGGTTCGGGAAATCGCCTTTTACTGCCTTCTCGACGTCGAAGTTGAAAACGAAGCTCTGGCGCCGCTTGCCGGTGCCGCGCGCACCGGTGCATTTTGCTTCGAGCCAAACTTCGCGATAGAGCTTGCCGGTTCGTTCGAATGCTTTAAGGAGGCGCTCGTCGCCGCGCGGATCCGTCGCCGGATTCTTCGGTGCCAGCGGCGGATAATCGAGCTCGAAAAGCAGCGTCGTCGCCGGTTGCCGCAACGTCGAGATATCGACGGCGACGCCGCGATACCCGACATCGGTATAGCCTTCGAAAAAGCGGCCGACGTAGATCGCTTCGCTTCCGGCG
>JAKOSS010000414.1 GCA_029777145.1 Acidobacteriota bacterium
CGACGGCGCGGACTGGACGGTCACCAACGACCGCACGCTCAATTTCGCGAATCTTTCGAGCGGATCCTACACGTTCGAGGTGCGGGCGCGATCGGCCGACGGTGCCTATAGCCAACCGGCCGTTGCATCGTTCAGAATCGCCGTCCCACTATGGCAACGCTGGTGGTTCTTGCTGGCGGTCGTCGGACTCGTCTCGATCATTGCGTTTATCGCTTACCGCGCCCGCATCAGGCGACTCCTCGCGATCGAACGGACGCGAGCGCGAATTGCGACCGACCTGCACGATGACATTGGTTCAAATCTGACCAAGATCTCGATCATGAGCGAGGTCGCGCTCCGGCAGAAAGGCATCCGGCAGCGGGACACGTTGAGCTCGATCGCCGAGATCTCGCGGTCGTCGGTCTCGTCGATGAGCGATATCGTTTGGGCGATCAATCCGAAACGCGATTCACTGCTCGATACGGTCAGACGCATGCGCGAGTTTGCCGGCGATATTCTTGAGCAAAGGGGCATCGAGCTTGATTTCAAGGTGCCCGACACGGCCGCCGAGGTCAAAATCGATGCCGACGTCCGTCGGAATGTCTATTTGATCTTCAAGGAGATCATCAACAACCTGGTGCGTCACTCAGACGCGACGCGGGCCGAAATCGCGCTGGCGATCGATGGGAAAACGCGGATACTCAGGGTGACGGACGATGGAAACGGTTTCGATTCCGAAAAAGAATTTGAGGGAAACGGTCTGCCGAACATGAAACGTCGGGCCGCCGACATCGGCGGGCGCTTGTCGATCGCTTCGAGGGTGGGAACCGGAACCGAAGTGGTCCTCGAGTTTTGATCCACCTGCAACATTGCGTAGGGGAAAATCCCGCCCGAAAGGAATAAGATTCTGATAGATGTCCAGACCGCTGAAGAACGGAAACGGTGACCTGATACGGGTCGCGATCATCGAAGACGAGCGTGAGGTCCGTGAAGGCCTGGCCCTTTTGATCGGCGGAACGCGCGGGTTTTCGTGCGCCGGCAAGTTCCGGTCGGTCGAGGACGCACTTTCCCGACTCGGGGCCGTTGCGCCGGATCTGGTTCTCACCGATATCGGACTTCCCGGAATGGACGGGATCGAGGGCATTCGCGTACTGCGGGAACGGTTTCCGGCGACGCCATTCATCGCGCTGACGGTTTACAACGACAATGAACGCATCTTCTCTGCGCTTTGCGCGGGTGCGGTCGGCTATCTACTCAAGAACACCGAGCCGTCAAGGCTCATCGACGCGCTTCGCGAAACGGTAAACGGCGGTGCTCCGATGTCTCCCGAGGTCGCCCGGAAGGTGATCTCGCTCTTTCGCAATGTTGCCCCGCCTCCGAACGCCGATTATCACCTTACCTTGCAGGAAAAGGAGATCTTGAAACTGCTGGTCGAAGGTCATAGTTACAAGACCGCGGCGACCCGGTTGGGTATCAGTTACCACACCGTATCATTCCATCTCCGCAACGTTTATCTGAAACTCCAGGTCCATTCGATGAGCGAGGCCGTCTCGAAAGCGCTTCGGGAAAACCTCGTCTGATTTACCTACAAGATTTCGTAGTTTCATTTGCTGTCCCGATTCGCAAGAATAACCGGAAAACCTTTCGGGCATTCAACTTACGAGGAGACGAGGGCAGTGTTAAGAAAATACCTGAGATTCTTTCCGGCAATTCTTGTTCTGGCGTCAATCGCCGTCGCCGTTTCGGCGCAGACCACCGCGTTCAACTATCAGGGTCGGCTGACCGACGGCGGGAATCCGGCCAACGGCACATTTCAGATGCAGTTCAAGCTGTTTGACGCACTGTCGGGCGGCAACCAGATCGGCTCGACTCTGACGGATGTCCCGGCCGACG
>JAKOSS010000415.1 GCA_029777145.1 Acidobacteriota bacterium
CAGATCGACCTTTTCTTCCTCGCTGACGGCGACGATCGTTCGTGCCGGCCCGGATCCCATCACGAGGGTCTTGATGTCGTAACCTTCTTCACGCAGGGTTTCGGCGATGTGCTCGAGATAGACATGCATCGTTTCGCCGAATTCTTCCGATTCCGATCCCTCGGGAACCGAGAACAAGACGACCTTGCTTTCGAACTTCGAAGCAAACGTGCGGATGAACGGCAGTGTCGCTTCGGCCGCGGCTGAGCCGTCGAGCGCCACGAGGATCCGCTTGAACTTCGACCTTCGCGAACGCCAGCTGTCCGTCGGGCGGATCAGCAACGTCGGCGTCAGGGTCTTCTTGATCACCTTTTTGGCGATGCTCTCGCTGAGGACGCCGTCGCCGAATTTGCCGCGCGTCGTCATGATGATCAGGTCGGCTTCGGATTCGACCGCGAACTTGTCGATCTCCGTCGCCGGATCACCCTTTCGGCGGACGAATTTTGCGCTCAAGCCGTCGGCAACGATCAGGTCACGGACCATTTCGAGATACTCGTCGAGATCGTCTCCGGCCCGTTTCTCCGGCGTCACCGCGATCAGATCGAGATCGGCGTCGAACGATCGCGCGAACGAGCGCGACGTCGCGAGCACCTGTTCCGCAAGCGAAGTTCCGTTGAGCGGCACGACGACATTCCGGAACGCCACGTTGCCGCCCGCGGCGCCGAGCGTGTCAGGCAGATATCGCTGTTCGCAGATCACCGACCCGAGGCGGTCTTCGACGGACGGCGGCGGACCAAGTTTCTTGCGGAAGTGATCGAACGCGAAATACATCACCGGAACTAATAGCAGATACGACCACGCACCCTCGAAGAACCGCTCCTCGAAGATGATCAGAGTCGCGCCGGTCGTGAGCAGGGAGGCGACGACAGTACCACCCAATTGGAGCGACTTGGACGTGGTCCGATGCGCTTTGAGCTCCCGGAGAAGGCGCTTTGATGCCGCCCAGCCGGTCATGCTCAGCAAGATGAACACGCCTGCCGCATAAAGTGCCAGATACGTCTCCTCGTGCGTCCCGAACGCAATGAAGCAGAGCACGATCACGCCGGTCATTATCCAGACCGGGAGATCGGCGACGTCGTGCTTGTTGCGCTGTCCGATCGACGCCGGAACGTAATGCCGGTAACGCAGTCCGAGCGCGAGATTCTGAATGCCTTGCGCCGCCGCGGCCGACGCCGAGAGCAGGACGGCGATCCCGATCAGCGTTCCCGCGTACGCCGCCCACGACGGCAGGAGCAGGTCCATCGTTTGCGTGAAGACCGAAACATGCTCGTTGTGGACGTTCGCCAGATCGTGGATCGCCGGGCCGACGATCAGCATCGTCAGCGCCGTCGTGCCCATGATGATGATCAGGCTGCCGAACGCTTTGCGGCTCCGCTCGGCGCGTTTTCCTTCGTATGCCGCGACAAGATTGGCAAAGATCTCGATCCCGGTCATGAGCGCGAGGATCCGCGCGTAGCCGCCGAGCGTCAGGTTCAGGTACGATGATTCGGTGCGGACTCCGTTTTCGACGAAGCTTACGTCAGACAGCGAGAACGCCTGAAGGTTGAAATCGGGGAGGTGAAAGCCCCGCTGGTAGATGGTTGCGAGGATCATCACCCAAAGCAACCCGAGGATCGCCGCCGTTGCCGGACCGAACGCCTTGGCGGACACCTTCGGGCCGAGGTTCACGATCCACGCGGTCAGGATGCTAAGCGCGACGGCGAGGATCGAACGCATCTGGACGCCGGCGAAAGACTCGTTCAGAACCGGAAGACGGTCGGCGATGAACGTCACCAGCGCCGCCATGCTCACGAGGAACGTCAGCGTGTACTCGATGACCGTGATCCCGGCGTTGATCTTGACGGCCCAACTGCCGAATTCCTCTTCCGAAAGCCCGCTGCCGCCGCTGCCGTCGGTGATCCACGTCATCACCTGGCGGTACATCGCCGAAACCATGATGACCGTGAAAACGGCGAGCCAGACGGTCGCTCCGAACGTGATCTGCGCGACGCCGGCGATGATGATAAGTTTGAGAAAAGGCCCGAAGACGTAAAGCGGCGAAGTCGCCGGATCGCCCCCGCCGGCGAGCGCGCCCTCGAATGAGTTTGATAATTTGCGGGAAATCGTTGCAGCCATGTGGATATTTTAGGGGAAAAACGCGCGGAGGTTGAGTTCGGGAGGAACGATTTCTTCGCGTCGTGTGGCTTCACAATGCAGAGCCTGCGCG
>JAKOSS010000416.1 GCA_029777145.1 Acidobacteriota bacterium
ATCGTGCAAATGTTCGGATGGTCGAGTTGAGAGCAGAGTTGGGCTTCGCGTTCGAATCGCTTGAAATTGGCCGTTTTCGCGGTGAGTTCCGGCGGAAGTATCTTGATGACCACCGTACGGTTCAGCTTCGTGTCGAGGGCTTTATAAACTGTCCCTTGCCCGCCGGCGCCAATCTTTTCTTTAATTAGGTATTGATTGATCTTGGAACCGATCATATTACCTTGTCGGATTTCGGTTTGGACAAGTTTAACCCCGAAGCCAAGTGCAAGTAAAGCTTGGAATTAATTCTCTCGGGAACCCTTGCGGGCCGCTCCCGGCACCCCGCCTTGTTCGTCAGTCTTATGGCATCCGGAATTGTCGTTCCGGGTCCGGTGAATCTTCTTGTCAGTGTCGCAACCGGCGAACCGCCGGTCAAAAAGGAAGTACCGTTCAGCCCCTGAGCGGTGTTCCCCAGCCCGATTGGATGTACTCTCCGTTTTGGACGATGCACGGAACTACAAGGTCTCCGCCCGAAAACTCGAGCATTTCCTTTTGCCGGGCGGCATCGTTCTGCGCATCGTACTCGACGAAGGGAATTCCCTCCGCGTTGTAGTAATCACGTGCCTGTTGGCAATAAGGGCATCCGGGTTTTACATAAATCACCAAAGACATCCTGTTTTCCCTCCGCATTCGGCGCGCGGGCCGCCAAAACTGAAATTCTAACAGAAGCGGGGCGTAAACGAAAAAATCGCGAGTGCTGCCGAGCACTCGCGTAGGGACCGGAGTCCGAATTCCCGAAATGGAAACGATTGATTCTACTGTTCAGTGGAAGACTAATTGATCAGGATTCCGCTTTTTGCGCGGAAATAGTACCGCGCCGCCGATCCGATCGCACGGACGAACCGGTCGATAAAGCCGCTTGATCCGTTGAAGCTAAGTGCGGGTTCGTAGATATTCTCGACGAAGTCGACAGCGGCGGCGCGGAAGCCGATGTCGCGCCCGAGCCGTTCGCCGAGGTACCACTTGTGCTCGACGATCAGCGGCCACAGCCGCGATGCGTCTTTTGTTGAGAAGTTACGACCCGTGTGCTCCTTAAGAAGTTTCTGCGCCGGCGTCGGCAAGTCCCTTAATACCTCATCGACGACAAAATCCAGCTGGTATGAGTACATATTATTGCTCCTTGTTCACCCGCCCGGCGGCTCGCCGCCGAGGCCATAAAAACCAATGTTCTTGTCAAAAAACCGTGTGCGGCATTTGATAAGTAAGTATAATTGTTTCGAAAAAACGATTGCCAACTCTTATTTTTAATCGGATCAATGAAACTCGTTAATGACTGCAAACCGTTGAAATAATGGATCTTTGGCAATTGCGGACATTCATGGCGATCGCCGAGACGCTCAACTTTACGAAAGCGTCCGAACGACTGAACCTGACCCAGTCGGCCGTCAGCCACCAAATAAAGGCGCTCGAAAAGGAACTCGGCGTTTCGCTTTTCATCCGCGGAAAGCGCGGCGTGGTCCTCACAGATGCGGGACGTCTCGTTCTTGAATACGGATCGCGGATCGCGGAAGAGATCGAGTCGCTCCAGGAGACGCTCGCCGGACGCGAACGATCACTCGCCGGGCAAGTACGCGTCGCGGCCGCGACCCAGGCGCTCGTCTACCTTTTTGCGCCGCTGTTCGAGGAATTCATGGATGCGAACGAGAATGTCGAACTCGTTTTCAGAACAACGGTTTCGACCGAACAGACCGTGCAGGACATTCTCAACGGCGTTGCCGACATCGGCTTCGCGTCGCTCGCGGTCTATTCTCCCGCCCTGCACGTGACCGAGCTTTTCGATGACGAACTCGTACTCGCGGTCGGCTCAAGACATCGCTTTGCGAAAACGAAGTCGGTCTCCGTCGAGGATCTGGCGGGCGAGCGTTGGATCCTGTTCGAGCGCGGAGCATCGATCCGCCGAGCGACCGATGACTTCTTCAAGAATCAGCATTTCGAGCCGGAAAAAGCGCTCGAGTCGAACGACACTTACTTCATCAAACTCATGATCGAGCACGGGCTCGGGATCGCGCTCCTGCCGTCATGGTCGGTCCGCGAGGAGATCGACAAGCGAAAACTCGCCGCCGTGCGGATCGCCGGCCACGATCTGCGCCGATCTGTCGCGCTGGTTGCGATGAAGGGAATGAAAAATCCTCCGATTCGCGCTTTCATCGGATTTATTGTAGAAAATAGGGAACGGTTACAGGCCGCGGCCGGAATTCCGTAAGTTTGTGATGAAGGACATCGAGAAGTACAAGGACATCTTCGAGCCGTTCGACAAACTCGTCGATCTCGACATCTGCGGCGAGGTTCACGAAGTCCCCGAAAACAACTCGCTGCTGCGATGTTTCCAATATTTAAGGCTTGATTCCATCTCGCGCGGGGATCTTTGCTGGAACGGCGACTGCCTCAATTGTCAGGTTTGGATCGAACGCGACGGCGGCAAGGAAAAAGGCGTCATCTCCTGCCGCACAAAGGTCGCCGAAGGTATGAAGATCGTCCGGATGACAAAGGAGATCGCGGAACTGCTTGAGGAGTCGGAATAGTCAGTATTTCGGGATCTTCGGGTCGACCTCGTTGGACCAGGCGGTGATCCCGCCGCGCAGATTGTAGAGTTTCCCGGTGTACCCTGCGTAACGGAGCGCATTGATCGCGCTCGCGCTGCGGCCGCCGACCTTGCACGAGATTACCGCATCGCGGTTCGGATCGAGTTCGCCCATCCGGCTGATGATGTCGTTGAGAGGAATGAGCTTTGATCCCTCGATCTTGGCGAACGCATATTCGGCCGGCTGCCGGACATCGATCAACTGAAAGTCCTCGCCGGCATCTATCATGGCCTTCAGTTGTATTGCGGTTATTTCTTCCATATTCGAATTATTCGGTTTTTCGTTTAGTTATTTTTTAGCGAATCGGGAACGGTTTTTCAAATCGCCGGAACCGTGTCGCCTTGCACGCGGTTCGTCACGGAATTAGATCGCTCCGCAACTTACTGAAACATTTCGTCAACAAAATCGAATAGAATCTGAGCATCTGCTTACTACAAATCAAGAGGAATACTATGAAAACGTTTTGGAGAAAATTCGCCGTCGTGTTGACGCTCGTGCTGGTCTCCGGCACCGTTGCGACGGCCCAGAAAAACTCCGGCGGCGGACTGACGGTCCCGGTTACCTATTATCGGTTGCCGAACGGGCTCCGGGTTGTCCTTTCGCCCGAAAAATCCGCGCCGCTGGTGACGGTCGCCGTTTACTACAACATCGGATTCCGGATCGAGCCGAAAGACCGGACCGGATTTGCACATCTTTTCGAACACCTGATGTTTCAGGGTTCCAAGAACCTCGGCAAGGGTGAATACATCAAGCTCGTCGAAAGCAACGGCGGCGTGTTGAACGGCTCGACGCGGTTCGATTTCACGAACTACTTCGCCGTCGTTCCGTCGCACAAGCTCGAAACGCTGCTTTGGGCCGAGGCCGATCGCATGCGCGGGCTCGAGATCACGGACGAGAATCTCAAGAACCAGCAAGGCGTTGTCAGCAATGAAGTTATCGTCAACGTCATCAATCAGCCGTACGGTACGTTCCCGTGGATCGATCTCCCGATGGCGGCATTTCAGAATTGGTACAACTCGCACAACTTCTACGGCGAACTGAAGGACATCGAGGCGGCAACGCTCGGCGATGCGAAGACGTTCTTCGACAAGTATTATTCGCCGAAGAATGCCGTGCTCGTCGTCGTCGGCGATTTCGACACGCCCGAAGCGAAGGCATTTGTGGCGAAGTACTTCGCGAATATTCCGGCGGCGGCGCCGGACCCGATCCCGGACATTTCCGAACCGGTTCAGACCGCCGAGCGGGTGGTTTCGCGGACCGACAAACTCGCGAACAAGCCCGCCATCGCGTTCGGCTATCAGATGCCGCAACGGGGCAGCAAGGAGTACTTTGCGATGGGATTGATCGACCAGATCATGCTCCAGGGCGAAGACAGCCTGCTATATCAGGAGTTCGTGAAGAAAAAGGGATTCACGGGTGGCATCAGCGGCGGCATCAATGCCTACCTCGGCAACATGTTCAACTACAACGGCCCGATGCTGTTCGCGTTTGACATGATCCACGACGAAAAATTCAAATCGGACGAGATCAAGGCGTCGCTCGACGGTGTCGTCAAGCAGCTTCAGGACAAGCCGGTCGAACAGAAGGACATCGACCGCGCGATCGTCAAACTGCGTTCAGGTTTCTACGATACGCTGCAGCAGTTCGGCGGCTTCGGAAGGGCCGATCTCTTGGCGTCGTTCGCGCTCTTCGATGACAAGCCGGACAAGATCAATGAGATCGAGGCAAATTTCAGAAAGGTAACGCCGCAGCTGATCCAGGAAACGGCCAAGAAATACCTGCGGAGCACGAACCGGACGGTCGTCATCGTCAATCCGGAAAAGAAAGGAGGAAGCGATGAGTAATTTGGGATTTGGGATTTGTGGATTCGGATTTCGCGTCGTCAAAGGACTCGGAGTCGCTTTGGCCGTCGCGCTTGTTTCTATTTCCGTTCCGGCGCAAAAGGAAGTTCCGCCGACGGGCGGACCGCCGAAGCCGTTCGTGTTCCCGGCGCAGGAAAATTTCACGCTTCCGAACGGGATGAAAGTGACGCTCGTCGAGTACGGTTCCGTTCCGAAAGTGGCGATGCAGATGTACGTTTACACCGGCACGAAGGACGATCCGAAGGGCAAGAAAGGCGTATCGCAAACGACTGCCGACATGCTCAAGGAAGGGACGAAAACGCGTTCGTCCGAGGATATCGCGCGTTCGATGGCCGAAATGGGCGGAAGCCTGAACGTGTCGGCCGGAACGGACAGCACGATCATCGGCGGCGAGGTTCTTTCGGAGTTCGACGTCCAGCTCTTGACGTTGATGGCGGACGTCGTCATGAACCCGAACTTCAAGGGTGACGACCTCGAACTCCTGCGGGCGAACATGCTTCGCCGGCTCGCGGTGGCGCGGACGCAGGCGCAGAACACGGCGTGGGAGAAGTTCCGCTCGATCGTTTTCGCCGGGCATGCTTACGAGCAGGTCAATCCGACGGACGACGAGGTCAAAGCCTACTCGATCGACGATGTCCGTGCGTTCTACAACTCGAATTACGGCGCGGCGCGGACGCATCTCTACATCGTCGGCAAATTCAACAAGGCGGCGGTGACGAACATTGTCGAGAAGGCGTTTTCGAGTTGGCAAAAGGGCGCGGCTGCCGTACGCAATCCGCCGAAGGTCACCGCGAAACGTTCGCTCGCGAAGGTCGATCGGCCGAATGCGGAGCAATCGACGATCTTCCTCGGAATGCCGGCTCCAAATCCGGCAGATCCGGACTTCGTGAAGTTCGTCGTCATGGACACGATCCTCGGCGGCGCGTTCAGTTCGCGCATTACGTCGAACATTCGGGAGGACAAGGGCTACACGTATTCACCGGGAAGTTCGGTCTGGACGCGTTATCGAACCGGGTATTGGTTCGAAACGGCCGACGTCAGAACGGATGCGACGGGTGCGTCGATCAAGGAGATCCTTTACGAGATCAAGCGGATGCGTGACGAACCTGTCGGCGCTGATGAACTGCAAGGGATCAAGAACAACATGGTCGGCCTGTACGTGCTCCAAAATTCGTCGCGATTCGGGGTCATCGGACAGCTCGAAATGATGAACTATCACGAATTGCCGAAGAGTTATCTGGACAACTACGTGAAGAACATC
>JAKOSS010000417.1 GCA_029777145.1 Acidobacteriota bacterium
CCGAAACGCTTCGGGTCGAGAAACCTCAGATCCTCCTTGCGTTCCCATGCCCAAAGGATCCGGGGCGGCATTTTCTGATCGAGTTCAGGGTTGACCGTTCGCTTCGACTGGCACGACTGCGACATCGCCGCGGCCGCAAAAAGCAGCAGGATCCGAATCCGTGGAGCAACAGACACAATGCGTGCAATATACTACGATTCGATACCCTCTGACTAGAGTAATATCGTTCGTTTTGTTATATTTGTTGCAACTGAACCGCCATTCATTCGACCGGAGAAAGTGACCTATGATCGAACGCGAACAACTCGAAATGGACGTTATTTTCGTCGGCGCAGGACCCGCCAACCTCGCCGCCGCGCTTCACCTGAAACGCAAGGTGCGCGAGCATGACGAGTTCATTGACGCGGGAATCAAACAGGGCCGAAAGATCGGCGATCTCGAGATTGCGATCGTCGAAAAAGGCGCCTTTGTCGGCGCGCATATTCTCTCTGGTGCAGTCATGGACCCGATCGCGATCCGCGAACTGATGCCCGATTTTCTCGAGCAAGGCTGCCCGGTAGATTCGGCAGTTACGAGCGACGCCTTCTGGTATCTGACCGAGAAGAGCAGGATCAATGCCCCGATCGTCCCGCCGCCGCTCAAGAACAAAGGCAAATACATCGTCAGCCTGTCGCGCGTGTGCGAGTGGCTCGGCGAAAAGTGCGAGGCGGAAGGCATCAACATCTTTCCGGAATTTCCGGCATCGGAAGTTCTTTATGATGAGAACGAGCGCGTGATCGGGATCAGGACCGGCGACAAGGGGATCGACAAGGATGGCAAACCGAAAGGAAATTTTGAACCGGGCGTCGACATTCTCGCGAAAGTAACGGTCCTCGGCGAGGGGACGCGCGGCTCGCTGACGAAACAACTGACCAAGCGTCTCGGTCTCGAGAAGGAAGACGAGCCGCAGGTATTCAGTCTTGGAGTCAAGGAGATATGGGAAGTTCCGGCCGGAAATTTTGAAGAGGGCAAGGTCGTCCACACGCTCGGATTTCCTTCCGACACCGACACCTATGGCGGCGGCTGGATCTACGGGATGAAGGACAACAAGGTCAGCATCGGCTACGTCACCGGGCTCGATTACAAAGATCCGATGATCGATCCGCACGCAGAATTCCAGAAGTTCAAGACCCATCCCGCGATCGCCGAGGTTCTCAAGGGCGGAAAGATGCTGAAGTACGGCGCGAAGACGATCAACGCCGGCGGCTGGTGGACGATGCCGAAGCTGTTTGCGGACGGCGTCCTGCTCGTCGGCGAGTGCGCCGCGTTCCTCAACGGCCAGCGGATCAAGGGAATCCACCTCGCGATGAAGTCGGGGATGCTCGCGGCCGAAACGATCGTCGGCGCCTTCGATCATGAAGATTTTTCGTCAGAAACGCTCCGGCATTACACGGAAAAGGTCGAGCACAGCTGGATCTACGACGAACTCTATCCGGTCCGCAACTTCCATGCGTCGTTCCAGTCCGGACGATGGTCGGCGATGATCAACAGCGGACTTCAATTCGTCACGGGCGGCCTCGCGTGGGGCTTCATGCCGAAGGAACACCACGTCGCCGGATACGAGCGGATGGAAAAACTGAACGGGAGCGACCCTATCCGTTATGCGGACCTCAAGTTCGACAAAGAACTCACGTTCGACAAGATAACCGACGTCTTTCACGCTTCGGTCGCACACGACGAAGACCAGCCCGCGCATCTGCACATTCTCGACACAGAGATCTGCGCAACGCGCTGCGCCGAGGAATACGGCAATCCGTGCCAGCGATTTTGTCCGGCCGCGGTTTATGAAATGGAGCAGAGCGAGGAGACCGGCCGCAAGGAGATCAAGGTCAATTTCTCGAATTGCGTCCACTGCAAGACGTGTGACATTGCCGATCCGTATCAGATCATCAACTGGGTGACTCCCGAAGGCGGCGGCGGACCCGATTTCAAGGGAATGTGATTCCATTTGGGAATCGCGATTTGGGATTGCGGGCAGTGAGCGGTGAGCGGTGAGCAGTGAGCAGTGGTCGGACTGGAGCGCAACCGTCCCGGTTGCACCGGCGGCCGCGGGCCGGCGGCAGATGTTTGGAGTTCCGCGTTTACGCGGCGATTCAGTCAGCAGTGAGCTGTGAGCGGTGAGCGGTGAGCCGTAAGCAGTGAGCCGTGAGCAGTGAGCGGTGAGCAGTGAGCCGTGAGCCGTGAGCAGTGAGCCGTGAGCGGTGAGCAGTGAGGAGATGTTCGGAGTTCCGCGTTCGGCCCTCATCCGATTCGATCCGGGGTTCCCCAAATGCTTGTCAGTCCAAAATCTAAAATCTAAAATCTAAAATCTAAAATCTAAAATCTAAAATCTAAAATCCAGAATCTAAAATCCAAAATCTAAAATCCAAAATCTAAAATCCAAAATCTAAAATCCAAAATCTAAAATCGAAAATCTAAAATCGTCTTATGCCGTTCTTGTCCGACAGTTCCGCGCGCGTCGTCACGGAGTTCTTTCGTGAACATCTTGACGATCCGGCGTTTGAACTGCCGCGGGTGAATTTCTCGACCGGACGGACGGCGTCGGTCGTTGCCCGCGTTTTGAGAGTTCACGGAATCACGATCGGACGGCTCGTGATCATCGCCCCGCATCTTGTCGAACAAACTGACGGCCGGACGATCCTGCCGCGGGACCTTATCGTTCACGAGACGACGCATGTTCTCCAGTACCGCGAATACGGATTCGTGCCTTTTCTGTGGAAGTACTTCGGCGACTATTTTCGCAACCTGAGACGGGAAGGGAATTACGGGCTCAAAGCGAGAAATGCGGCCTACCTTGCGATTCCGTTTGAAGTGGAAGCGAGGCAGACCGCCTTTGAATTTGTGCGATGGTATTCGGATCGAGTCCGGACCGATCGGTGATTATTGTTCCGTGATCTCGAAATGGACCTTTTTCTGGTCGAGTTCGCGGAGGGCGATGCGTGTGTTCTTGTGTTTGCGCGGATCGAGTTCAACACGCGGTTCGGCACCGCGCTGCAATTGTTTGGCGCGCTGGGCGGCGAGGATGATCATGCGGTATTTCGAGTCGATCTCCGGGATCGGCTTGTCGACGATCTCTTCGGTTTCATCATTCGCGCCCGCGGTCTCTTCGATCAGGTTTTCTTCGTTTTCAGCCATCTTTTGTGTTCAATCTCCAGGATCGTTGTTTTTCGACGCATCGAAACTATCAAGAATATCCTGAACACGCGCTTTTTGTCTAATCGAACGCATTCGCTCGGCTAGTATCACGGTTTCGAGAGCTCGCGCCGCGGACTCAACCTCGTCGTTGATCACGACATATTTGAACAATCCGAACTTCTCGACCTCGCCCCATGAATTTCGAAGGCGCAATGCAAGACTTTCGGGGCTTTCGGTGCCGCGCGCGGCGAGTCGTTCACGCAGAACTTCGAACGACGGCGGGAGGATAAAGATGCTCAGAGCGTCCGGGAAGCGCTGCATGACGATCTCGGCTCCCTGAACGTCGATCTCGAGAATGACGTCGCGCCCGGCTTCAGTCTCGTTGCGAACCTGGTCCATCGAAGTCCCGTAACAGTTGCCGTGAACCTCGGCATGTTCGAGGAATTCACCGTCCGCGATCCGCCGGTCGAATTCCTCACGCGTCACAAAGTGATAATCGCGGCCGTCGACCTCACCCTCGCGCATCGCCCGCGTCGTGTACGATACCGAGTAGCCGATGTCCGAAACGCGGGGGAGGATCTCCTTGATCAGCGTTCCCTTGCCGCCGCCCGACGGCGAGCTGATGATGATAAGTGTTCCGATCATTCGAAAGCAAAAAGTAAAAAGTAAAAAGTAAAAAGTAGAAAGTATGAAGCCGAAAGCAAGAAAATAGGAACGAGCAAGTAGGAGGAATGGGGAGAATGTAGTGTAGAGAAGGCGAGCAAAGAAATAAAAGCAGAGAAGTGGCCGTCTTCTTACTTTCCCCTTTCGCCCTTTTCCCCTTTTCCCCTTTTCCCCTTTTCCCCTTTTCCCCTTTCTTACTCTACATTCTGCACTTGCTCGCGGATCTTCTCGATCTCGCTCTTGATCGCCAGCGCGTTCTCTTTGACGACGAGATTGTTCGTCTTTGAGGCGATCGTGTTCGCTTCGCGATTGAGTTCCTGGGTCAGGAAATCGAGACGCTTGCCGACCTCGTTCTCCTCGTCGACGATCTGCTTGAATTGCTCAATGTGACTTCTGAGCCGTTGTATCTCTTCGGAAATGTCGCTGCGGTCGGCCATGAACGCGACTTCTTGTGCGAGCCGTCCCTGATCGATCTCGATCTGAGAGTCCGTCTTCGCGAGCATTTCGCCGATCTTCTTCGTCAGGCGCTGCCGATACTCATCGGCGACGCCTTCCGCTTCGCTTTCGATCACGGGGATCCGCTTTTCGATCTCGCCGAGGCGGAACAGAAGCTCGTTGCGCAGCATCTCGCCCTCGTTGTGGCGCATCTTTTCGAGATCGTCGAGCGCGAAATTTATCGCGCGTTCGACGCCGACGACGAAATGCTCGTCGAGATCGTCCTTTTTGGGCATCAGCACATTCGGCAGGCGCGCGACGACGTTGATGTCGGGTTCACCCGACAGATCGAACTCCTCGCTCATTTCCTTCATCGCGGCGAGAAAGCCGCTGATCATCGGTCGGTTCAGCTCGTATTCGATCTGCCGCGTCCGTTCGTACGTCAGGTTCACGTCGACCCGTCCGCGCGAAAGACGATTTCCGATCTGACGTTTGATCACGGATTCCAGCGGCTGAAGTTCGCCGCCGAGACGCAGGTTAACGTCGAGGAAACGATTGTTGACTGTTTTGATCTCCACCGTGACGGCGAAATCGTCGCTCGATTCAAAGCCTCGGCCGAAGCCGGTCATCGATTTCATAAGGTTATTTGACTGCCCAAATTACGGACATTTTAGCACACCGCCTGGCCCTTTACACGGTTCCGAACAATTGTTATCATCGGCGCAATTCGTTTTTCCTACCCTTTTACAACTGGAGCAAAACTAACAAATGTCCGTCGATGTTCAATCGGAAGTCGTCATCTCCCGTCCGCGCACTGAGGTCGCCGAATTCATGTTCGAACCAAAGAACGACCGGTTGTGGATGACCGGATTCTCGAAGGTCTTCCCGCTGCAATCGGGGCCGCTGGTTAAGGGCGCGCGCGTCGAACGCATCGGCAGCTTTCTGAACCGGCAGTTTTCAGCCGTTTATGTCGTGAATTCAGCGGTCGAAGGGAAGTCTGTCGAGATGGTTACGGACGAGCCGTTCAACATGAAGTTCATCTATGAACTCGAAGACGACGGTGACGCGACGCGTGTCCGGCTTCAGATCCAAAGTTACGGTGAACTGCTCTTCAAGACTCCGATCCCGATCTTCCGCAAAGCCGTCGAAGAGAAACTGAATGAGGAAACGAAGCGATTGAAAAGGCAGCTTGAATCAACCGAATGAAGGATTCGAGATTCAAAATTCAAAATTCAAGATCGTCTCGGATCATAATTCTTGAATCTTGAAGTTTGAATCAATCCCGTCCTAAACGTTTGCCGGGCGCTCCTCGAGAATTCATTGTCCGCGATACGCTGTAACGCGGGTTTCAAACAGGCTTCCCGTAATCTGGAATTGCCGCAAACAGCCATAGCGTGCTCCGCACGCTCAAGAGAACCGAGGATCCGATTAAGCGCAGATGCCCGGCGATCGTTTGCTTCGTTGTCGAGATTTTTCGACGTTGAGGACGGGATTGATTTTTGAATCTTGAATTTTGATTCTTGATTTTTGAATCTTGAGTCTTAGTCGCTTTCTTCCTCTTCCGCGAACTGAAGTTCGTAGAGCTTCTTGTAGATCCCGCCCTTGGCGAGCAATTCCGCGTGAGTACCGGATTCCTTGATCCGGCCGCGTTCCATGACGATTATCCGGTCGGCGCGGCGGATCGTCGACAGCCGGTGCGCGATGACGATCGATGTTTTGTCCTGCGTCAGGTTCGCGAGCGCCTTCTGGACGAGCCGTTCGCTCTCGGCGTCGAGCGCCGACGTCGCCTCGTCGAGGATCAGCACCGGCGCATTCGTCAGCACCGCCCGCGCGATCGCGATCCGTTGGCGTTGTCCGCCGGAAAGAAAGATCCCGCGCTCGCCGACGATCGTGTCGTACTGTTGCGGAAGTTCCTCGACAAAATCCGCGGCAAATGCGATTCGCGCGGCCTCGCGCAGTTGTTCGTCGGTCGCGCCGGGCTTTCCGTAGGTGATGTTGTAACGGATCGTATCGTTGAAAAGAACCGTTTCCTGCGTCACGAGCGCGATCTGACGTCTTAGACTGTCGAGCGACGCGTCACGCAGATCGACGCCGTCCCAGGTAATCGATCCGCCGGTCGGATCGTAAAGACGCTGGACGAGTTTGATCAGCGACGATTTCCCGCCGCCGCTCTCGCCGACGAGCGCGATCATCTCGCCTTTCGGGATCGTGAGCGTGACATCGTCGAGGATCTGCTTGTCGGAATTCCGGTAATTGAAGGACAACGATCTGAGCTCGATTTTTTCGGCAAGCGGCCCGAGTTTCACCGCGTCCGTCTTTTCCGGAAGGATCTCGTCCTCGTCGAGAACGTCCCAAACGTCCTTCGCCGCGGCGAACGCCTTCGTGATCTCGTTGTGCTGGCGCGAGATCTTGCGCATCGGATCGTAGCTCCGGAACAGGAAGAAAAGGAAGGTGAAAAACTGCGATGCTTCGAGTTGGCCCGAGTTGATCTCGCGCAGGCCGAAATAGAACAGCACGACCATTGCGACGATCCCGATTATCTCGATCGTCGGAGGCGACGTCGCCGCGATCCGCCCCGATCTGAGGTTCGCTCTCGCGATGAGAGCCGCGATCTTTGCGAAGCGTCCTTTTTCCCGTTCTTCAGCTCGGTACGCCTTGACGATCGTCTGATTCGCGAGCGTTTCCTGCGCGGTGTCGGTCAGTTGTTTATTGCCTTCGAACGTTTCTTCGGCCAGCCGTCGCAGCGATTTCGAGAACTTTGCGGTCAGACCGCCGATGATCGGCCCGATGAGCAGCGCTCCGAGCATCAACCGCCAATTGAAATAAAACGCGGCGGAGATGAAGAAGACCAGCATGAAGCTCTCGCGGAGCACGTCGCGAAGATTCGCTGACACCGCGAGTTCGATCGCGGCGCAACTGTTCACGAGCCGCGAGACGAGATAGTTGGTACGATGCTTTTCAAAGAAATCCGTCGATTGCCGGAGCAAATGATCGTACAGTTCCTTGCGCAGATTGAGCACTGCGGACTGCCCGATCTTCGCCATCAGGTACGACGAAAAGTATTCGGCGATCCCTTTCAGGACGGTGAATCCGAAAAGGAGCACGGAGATCATCACCCAGGCGCGATACCAGTCGTTTTTCGGGATCAGGCTGTGGAGATCGAACAATGTCTTCGACTTTTGCGTCGAATTCGTCAGGAACTGGTCGAAGATCGGAACGAGAAGCGCGCCGATCGCGGTCTCGAACGCCGCGCCGAGAACCATCGCGACGAGCGCGGCGACAAAGATCAGCCAATACGGCCTGAGGTATTTGAGAAG
>JAKOSS010000418.1 GCA_029777145.1 Acidobacteriota bacterium
GGGATTTCTGATTTCGGATCTGTCGACGAAGGATCGCAATCCCAAATCACAAATCCCAAATCCCAAATGCCCAGGCTGTTCTGTTCTCTGTTGCACTTGTCGTCACCGCTTCTTGCGTCACGGTGCCCGGACGTTATCCGGCTCGCTGCCCTATGGTGTTCGGACTTTCCTCTCGCGTTGCCGCAAGCGACTGCCCGATCCGCTCTCTTACGAGGCCCTAATATACTAGCAAAAAATGTTGAACAACGAAATCTCGAGTTAATCAAACTCAGTTTCCGATCTCAACAATGTCTCCCGCGGCCAGATTCGGATCCGGAGTTTTCCCGTCCGTGATCGAACGCAGGTTGTACTCGGTCGATCCGAGCAGGCCGGCGTCGTTCTTCCGACGGATGACGGCCTTCTTCGCGTTTCCGCGCTTGGCGCCGCCCGCGACGATGATCACCTGGGTCAGCGTCAGGCCGGGCTGAAATGCCAACTGGCCGCCCGAATTCACATCGCCGGTCACATAGACGAACTGTCCGGAGGCGCGATTGTTCGCATCCGGCGCGGTCGAGCTGAATTCAACGATATCGCCCGACGCGACCAGAATAGTCTCCCAGTCGCTGCCCTTGAGAAGGTACTGCTCCGATTTTCCGTTGGCGCGCCTCACCGAAACCGAATCGGCCTTCGGATCGACGACCGCATCGGCGCGGATCACGAACAGCGGAACCGCCTCGCGCTGGATCGGCCGTTCGCCCGAATTCTCTACCAAGCCCGAAACCGTCACGCGATGGCTGTTGAATTCGCGGACCTTTACCGACACCTCAGGGTTTTCATAGATCTTGATCTTCGAGGCCAATACCTCTTCGATCTCGTCCGTCGTAAGTCCACTGACGGCGACCATCTCACCGGCGAGCGGGTAATCGATCGTGCCGTCGCTGAGAACCGTGTAGTAGGTCGATGCCTTGGCGTCGTTCTGCATTGAAACCAGCAGTATATCGCCTGGGCCGACGACATAATTCTCGGTCGGCGGGATCGAACGCTTGGCAGCAGTCCTGACGACATTCAGTGTTGCGGCGGCGATCGTCTTCTCGGGTGTCGGTTCGGTCGTCGCAAGCGGGTCCGACTTTCCCGTTCTTGTTTCGGAATCCGACGAAACCGGCGCCGATTCGACGGGTGTTTTCGTTTTCGGATTCTGGGAATACCTGAAGTTTTTCTTCTTCGCGGAATCCGGGACGGTCTGTGCCATCGCCTGGCCGCACACGGCGGTCAGCAGAAAGCACAATGACCATATGGCAAACGCTCGTTTCATAATTCACAAAAAGTCGGGGCAACGCCTTCTTGATCGTTCTCGCTCGGCACTCGGTTGTTTGGCAGAGCCTTAATCTACTGCATTCGCGTCATCTGGAGCAAGTTCTGCAAACACGCGAAGTCCTCAACCTCGTTCGTATAAAGACTCAAAAGCTGATGATTTTTAGGATTTTTCGATGTTACGGGTTTAACGGCGTTTTGGCGGAAGCAGGTCGTCGGTAAAAATATGCGACCATTTTTCTTTGAAACGTGTGCGGATCGTGTCCTCGACCTCGTCGCTTCGACGGCACGCCGTGAGCTCGTTGACGATGTTCCGGGCTTCTTCGAACGCGATGCCCTCGACGGTTCGCCGGACTCGCGGGATCGAATTGACGTTCATGCTGAGTTCGGTCGCGCCGAGGCCGACAAGCAACGCGACGTATGCCGGCGATCCGGCCATTTCTCCGCAGATCACGGTTGAAATGCCGCACTTCGTGCCGGCTGCAAGAACCGTTCTGATCGAACGGATAACCGCGGGATGAAGGCTTCGGAACGAATCGGCGACGCCGGCGTTGTCGCGATCGACGGCCAGAAGATACTGAACGAGGTCGTTCGTGCCGAGGCAGAAGAAATCGACCTCGCGTCCGATCTCTTCGGCGATCATCACCGTTGCCGGAACCTCGAGCATCGCCCCGATCCTCGGCATGGCGACCTCGATGCCCCTCTTTTTCAGTGTCTGCCGTTCACGTTCAAGCAGGCGTTTGGTTTCGTCGATCTCTGAGATATCCGAGACCA